>JANQHZ010000772.1 GCA_028282445.1 Candidatus Binatia bacterium
GTCGCCGTGACCGTCGACGAGGCCATCGACCGGTTCTTGTACTTCCTCACCGCCGAGCGCCGACTCTCTCCCAATACCGTTCAGGCCTACGGTCGCGACTGCGCGGAGCTTGCGCGCTGCATGGAGGATCGCTCGGTGGGGCGGATCGAGGACGTCGGCGCGGCCGACGTGGTGGCATTCCTCGCAGCGGTGAAGGCGCGCGGACTGTCGGCGCGCAGCCGTGCGCGAGCGCTCTCGGCGGTGCGAGGGCTGTTTCGCTACATGGTCCGCGAGCATGTCGTCGAGCTCGATCCGACTCGAGACTTGCGCCGCCCCAAGCAGGGCCGCCAGCTCCCCAAGTCGATGAGCCGGGAGAGCGTGGGCGCGCTCCTGAACGAAGGCGGAGGCGGTGGTGACGATCTGCTCGAGCGTGACGTCGCGATGGTCGAGCTGGTGTATGCGTCCGGCCTGCGCGTCTCCGAGTTGGTGTCGCTGACGATGTCGCAGATCAATCTCGAGGGCGGCTTCTTGACCGTGGTCGGCAAGGGACGCAAGGAGCGCGCGGTGCCGATCGGTTCGTACGCCCGCGATCGACTCCTGCGCTACATCGAATCCGTCCGACCGTCGATCCTGCGCGGTAAGCTGAGCAACTACGTCTTCGTGACCAGACGCGGCGGAGGGATGACCCGGCAAAGCTTCTGGCAGCGCTTGCGCAAGCTGGCCGGGCGCGCCGACCTCGGTCAACGGTTCAGCCCGCACACTCTGCGCCACGCCTTTGCCACCCATCTGGTCGAGGGCGGCGCCGATCTGCGCGCGATCCAGATGATGCTCGGCCACGCCGACATCGGCACGACGGAAGTCTATACGCACGTTGCTCGCGAGCGCCTGCGCGAGGTGCACAAGAAGTTCCACCCCCGGCCGTAGACCTCGTTTGCGCGCAGGTTTCGGCATCGAAGCGCAGCCGACGCCCGACCGCGCCTGGTCGAGATCGGAACGCGCGTTCGGAGTATGTTGTGTTGCGCCATGCCGTATGCGGGGAGCATCTCACGGGCGAAGGCGGGGCGTCGGACTTTTTGTGTGACAATAAAGTGAACGGGTGGTATCGACGCGTATGGGCCCGGCGGCATCCGAACGACCCGCGCCTCGACGGATCGTCCTGCTCGCCTCTACTCCCGGCGATCTACAGTCTGCTGCGTTGCCGACTTGGAATCGAGCAACCGAGCCGCTCGCCGATCCACCCAATACGCGAGGGTGGCCCAACTAGCATGTCCCGATCCCGTCAGAGGATCATTGGGGTACTCGATGCGCGAACCAAGGAGATCACGACAAATGAGGAAACGCAGGCGATCGCACGGCGACGGCAAGGACAGCCAGAGCAAGGAAGTAGGAATCTCTCGGCGGGGCTTCCTTGCCGGGGCTACCGCCGCCGGCGTCACTGCGGGGATCCCAGGCTTTATCTTCGGATGTGGCGACGATGACGACGATGGCGGAGACACGCCGCCGGGCGAGCGTCCGCGCGAGCTGAGGACGCTGGATTTCGACTTCTCCGCCGCCGAGGTGGACCAGCTCGAGCTGTGGATCATGGGGAGTGAGTCGCATCGAGCTCCGCTTTCCGAACACACCGACGCGACGCGCGCGCTACACCGGGCGAGAAACCCATTGCTCCTGGAGGTGCCGGACGAAAACCTCACGCACTACGTGAATGACGTCGATCTGCCGTCGGATGTCCTCCAGTTGGTCCGGGTCAAGGGGCGCCACGTAGAGACGGGCGCAGAAGCGCTGGTCTCGATGCACATTCACCGGCCGATCGAAGCGTCACGGGCCGCCAGCGCACGCGCCGCGCGTTACGGAATCCATGCCGACCGCTGGGGCGAAGCTGCCACCTCCGGATCTTCTGGGACGGTGATCGATCTCGATACCTTCCAGACTCCGACCGAAACGGCCGTCGCGCTGGTGTTTCACAATCACGAGCTGGTCAATCTCAACGTCGACCAGGGCACCAGTATCATCGACTTGATCCAATCGTTGCCTTGTACCGGCCCGGGCTGCACGCCTTATGTTGCCACGCTTGCCGAAAAGGTGGCATCGGCCTGGCCGGCAACGACGGCGGGTGGTTGGGCAACGCTGACGCAGCTGCTGAACACCGACGGCTCGGGGATCGTCGACAGCGCCGGCAACCCCGTCTACGAGTACGTGCCCAGCGACGAAATTACCGAGACGGCGTGCTCGGTAGCTGCCGAGATCAAGAAGGCGATCTTCGACGACCCGGATTACGAGGGAAACAACTATCACCCGACCGACGGGATGACCGTTGCCGACGACGGCGGCGGAGAGGCCGCGCTGAGCGGCCTCGGCGCGAACATCGGGGTGACGGGCTCGCATCCTGCCGGGACTTCCGCGCATGGGGTCAAGTTCGAAACGATCAGTATTACGGACCAAGGGAACCGCACCGTCCAGATCGAGTTCCGCAACGCCTATCTGCGCTATCTGTCGACCTACGTTCAGTTTGCCAACGAAGACGGAGATCTACCGGTCCAAGACCCGGTCTCGATCGATACCGATCGAGCCAAGTTCCTGGCCTACATCTCGAGCAACTACACGCTGCTCGGTATTCCGCTGACCGGCGACGACATTCCTCTTGAGAGTGTCGGCTTCGATGTGCCTGCCGATGCCTCGATCGCCAAGGTCTACTTCGGCAGCCTCGGCTTGGGAGGGGAGGCCTTCTCCCCGGAGGCGGTCGGCGGAAGCGCTCTCACGCTCACCTTCTCGATCGGCTTGCCGGCATTCTTCCTGGTCGCCGGCGTCGTCACCGGCGCTTCTCTGCAGGCGACGATTCTGAAGTACCTGGCGACTTCGTCCGGCGTGCAGTTGGCGACGGCGCTTGCGCAGGACGCGCAAGCGCAGGCGGGAGCCGACGACGGGATCTTCGGCGGTACGGAAAGCTCGTCCAAATCCGCCGCCAAGCTCGCGAGTATCGGCAGCGCGCTGTTGACGGGATTGTTTGCCGGCAGCGCGCAAGTGATGAAGGCCCTGGCCGAAGACATTACCGAGGAAACCGTCGCCGAGGAAACCGTGGAAGAGTCGGCAGGTCCGTTCGGTTTGGCTTTCAAGCTGATCGCGATCGGCGCGAATCTCGCAGCGCTTGCCGAGAGCGTCGGCGAGTCGCTCGCCAGCCCGGCGATTTTCAAGAACACGATCAATCTGACGCAGACGACGACGGTGACGATCGACCACGATCCGGACGATTTCCAGTTTCCAGCGACGGCGCGCGGGTACCAGATCGAGCTGACGTACGACGGGTCGTCGGTGACGCGCAAGCGGACGGGGAGCATCTCGCCAGGGCGGGTGGACCCGATCGTGGAGACGTTCGACAACGTGCCGTCGGGAGGCACGGTGACGGTCGACGTGTTTCTGACGACGGACGCGGATTGCATCGTCGGTCGGAGCATGGATGCGGACGGCAACATCGGACCTTTCGGGCCGGTGTCGGGAACCGAGACGTCGATCGAGCTGACGATCAAAGAGTTGCTGGTGCCGCTCACCACGGAGACGAAGTACAACCACGTGCTCAAGCTGGAGTACGAGAACGGCGAGCGGGTGTGGGTCGAGACCGACGCCCCGACGGCGACCCTGGCCGATCTTTGTGATGGCGAGGACGATGCGTTGTGCGACCTGAACGAGATCACGATATCGCAGCGCACGGGGATGGCGGGCTACAGTTTTCAAGCCGGAGGGCAGGATATCGATCTGTGCGACGGCAACACGGCGGCGATCCAGCAGGTGATCCAGAACATCTTCCTCGGACAGGGGGCGGAGTCGGGATTCAAGGACCTGCCGTGCGGATTCACCGAGCCGGTCGGGATCATGTACGAGCGGCTGGGTCCGGCCGACGGCACGGGGCGGAACTTCTTCCTCGAGCCGGGTGCGGACAGCTTTCTGGTGAAGTCGGTGGTGGCGGACGCTTCGACGCCGTTCGATCTCAGTACGGCGCAGGCGTGGGGCCAGTTCAGCCAGCCGCTCGATTCGATCGCGCTGGTGCCGACCGGGTACCTGGTGGGAGTGAATCGGCAGAATCACAAGATGGAGATCCTCGAGCTACCGGACGAGGCGGTGGACAGCGAGCAGGCGCCGGCGTCGGTCGCGTTCGCGGTGCAGAAGATGGGACTCGGGACGAGGGTCGGGCTGCTCGGGGCGCCGGTGGCGGTAGCGGTGTTCGGGACGACGGTGCTGATCCTGGAAGACCGCAATCAGCGCATTCAGGCGGTGGATGTCTCGGGCAATCCGGTGAGTCAGTTCGACGGCAAGACGGTCAGCACGGTGGACCTGAGCGCGATCGAGAGCGACCCGGGGGCGGTGGTGTACCTGGATCTGGCGGTCGAGGGGCTGGGGTACATGTACGTGCTGTCGTACGCGAACGGAGGTGTGGAGGCGGAGGACTATCGGCTGGACGTGTACGACCCGGATGGGGTGCATCTGCTGCGCAAAACCGGGGTGGCGGCGGCGCGCATGGCGGTGGACACATTCCGCAACGTTTATACTCTCAATTACGAGACGATGGCGGGAGCGCCGCGTGTCGAGCCTTCGCTGTCGCAGTGGGAGCCCTCGACCCCCAACGGCTGCCCCACTCCGACGTCCTGAGCCGATTGACGCGAGACGAATTCACAATCGCTGAGGAGCGAAACCCAATGTTCGACCGATCTCGATTCAACCGATCTCCGTTGCCTGGTTTCTTGCTCGCGGTCGCTGCGGTATCCATGCTCGCTGGCTGCGGTGACGACGACGACGGCGGCGGCGTCGAGTTCTTTCCGCCGGGCGGTGTCTCCGAGGAGATGCGCGGCGATCGGAGCGGTGCGAAGCTCAATCTCGACCATACTGCGGTGTCGTACCTGGAGGCCGCGGGCGGACATCGCGGCGACACCGGGGGCGAGGACGGAGTCGACGAGTTCACCTATCATTTCGTGAATCCGACGCAGATCCGCCTCTCGGTGGGCGAGTTTGAAGCCGGCGCCGCGCCCTCGATCGTCGTCCTCGACAAGAGGATGACCGAGGTGGGACGAGCCGACGACGCTACGGGTGAGGTGGTCCTCGACCTAACCGGCGAGCACCTCTTTCGCTTCGTCCACCCGAATGCAGGCGACGCGACGGCAGAGCCGATCCCGTTCTTCTTTCAACCGACGGTGATCGAGATCGCCGACTCGGAGGCTACTACCTCCGGGTTGCAGGCGAGCAGCGGGGATGTGGCTACGCTCAAGGCCGGCAAGGACTGCTTTCGTTGCAACTTGGCGGGGCTCAGTTGGAACGCTTGCCCCGGTGCCGATCTCGCGGGGGTGAACCTCAGTCACGCGAACTTCACCGGCGCGGTTTTGGCGTGCCAGGAGTTCCAGCCCAAAGGCTCCGCGCCGATCCTGCTGACGGCGGCCAATTTCGAGAACGCCAGACTCAGCGACGTCGTGTTCAAGGAAGCCGACCTCACCGATGCGACGTTTGCCGGGGCGACCTTCGACGTTACCACCTTCGACTCCGTCACGGCGACTTCGGCGAGCTTCTCCGAGAGCGTGTTCCGCAACAGCACGTTCGGCGCTGCGTCGGGGAGCGGAAGCTCGGCCCGTGGTGCGGATTTCACTTCCTTGCAGATGGTCGACAATTCTTGCTTATCCGCCAATGACCTGCGTGAGGCCGACTTCAGAGGCGCTTCGTTCGACTCGACCTCGTCGGTCAACAGTACGTGGTTCGCCGGTGCGAACCTCTACGACGTCACTTTCGACGGTACACTCTTCAAGCACAGCTCGACGCTGCCCGACTGCGGCCAACCCGCGAGCTGCACTTCCTACTCGGTGGACGGACTTTGTCAGGACTGCCCGTGCGTGGCGGACCTCGGCTGCCTGAATCTGGCAGGAACGACCTCCTGTGTGGAAAATCAGGGTCCGGTGACGGTGTCGCCGGATGCGGTATGTCAGCGTCCGATGGTTTTCCCCGAGCCCGTGGGGCTGGTGCTGCAAAACGCCGACCTGACCGGTGTCGCCTTCCTGGGCGCCGATCTCACCAACTCGACGATCGGCTCGAATGCGATGGATTCGAGCACGGACTTTATGAGTGCGGTGATCCACGGCGTCGACTTCAATGGCCAGGATCTCGGGAAATCGGTCGATTTGTCGGTTGCGTTGCTGGACGATACGACCAGCTTTGCGGGCGCGATCCTGACCGACGCCCCGGCTACCGAGCGCGGGATCGTGCTTTCCTGCGATAGCGTTGCGCAGACCGGTGGCTGCGCTTTCGCGACCGGTACGGACGAGTTCAAGGGGGCCGACATGCGCTACGCCGAGCTCGACAACGTCGCGCTGTCGCAGGCCGACCTCGAAGGCGTAGACTTTTCGAATGCGTCCCTGGTCGGCGCCGATCTCAGCTTCGCCAGTCTCAAGGGGGCCGACCTGAACGGTGCAACCCTCGGGGCCGCACCCGGTTCGGGTACCGCTGCCAGTTTGCGTGGTGCCTTCATGATCAACGTCGACTTGACCGACGCCGACCTGCGTAGCGTCGACTTCACCGACGCGCATCTTTACGGGGCGACGAGCGACGCACTGTTCGTTCGTGCCAAGCTCGATTCAGCGGACTTCTCCAACGCGACCATGGCGGACGCCGTCTTCACCGATGCTTCTATGACCGATGCCGATTTCAACGGAGCGCAGTTGGTCAATGCGAGCTTCGAGGGATCGACTTTGACGAACGCCAAATTCGACGATGCATATCTGCAGGGAGCGGATTTCTCGACGGCGGCCAGCGTGACCGGGATGTCGCTGTCGAATGCGGCGGTCTCCACCAATCTCACGTCGGCGAATTGTATGCTCGAGCCGCCCGGCACCTGGACCTACATGGATCAGGATGGAACCCCCTACACCTACTCCTACGGCGAGACGCTTCTGCTCACCGACACCTCGGTGATCTGCCCGGATAATGTGCGGGGGCCCTGCAACAACGGTGATTCGCTCTGCCCCATCATGGACGGACCATTCCCGCCGGTACCGGTCTGCGTACCGGTCGAGCAGTATTGCTACGAGAACTGCGAAGATCCCCCTTGTTTCCTGGACGTTCCAGATCCGAACACCGGACTGTGTCCACTGGTCTCGAATTGCAGCTGAGGTATACCGCTATGTCGAAATCTTTGCTCGCAAAGCTCCCGAGCTACCGCCTCTGGACCCTTCTGGTAATGGGGTGTCTCGCTGCATCGGCTGCCGAGTGCAGGGCCGTGGACCTCACCGGAGGGCCGTCTGCGTCTCCTCCCGGCGGCGGCGGATGCACGGCGAGCGGCACCCCCGGGCGAGGATCCGGTCTCACTCTGGAGTGCACGGTTACTCGGCCAGCCAACTTCGTCGACTTGTACTTTGGGCTGGTCAACGACGAGACGGTGAACGGCATTGCGATGGACGGTAGTGGTCCGTCCGGCTTCGAGACGTTCCGCTACTCGAGCCATACCTCCAGGTCGATCACATACGTCAGCTCGTCGGAAGTGGGGACGAAGGCCGCGTCGTCAACGGAACCCGCGTCGACCCGCATGGTGCTGACGTTGGAGTCAGGGCGGGGGGTGGTCATCGCGACCGACGGCGATCCGGCCGACAATACCAACGGAGACATCGGTCAGTTGTTCCGTGTCGCCGGCAGTAGCTTCAGCGTCCACGTCGACCTCCAGTCCAACACCAAGACGAGCCCGATCTTCAGCGAAGCCAATACCGGGCTCTACGATTCCGCGGAGACGCCGGCCAACACGAGAAGTCTCACCAAGTTGGATTTCGGCTTCTACTACAACGAGTGCACGCCCTGAGGACCGGCTCCAGCCGGTGATGCCTCGTGACCGCGGGTCGGCTCAGCCCGATCTGCGCTGGCGGGCCGCAAGGGCCGCATAGGAAGCTGCCTTCTTTCTGTCTCCGCTCTTGTCGAAATGGGCGGCGAGCTCGGCAACGACCCGTCGCCGTTCGGATTTGAAAGCGGTCTCCAGGCGCTCTGCGACGCGCTGATGATAGCGGCGCCGCAGGGTGGAGCCCAGGCTCTCGTAGAGGGATTGCCGGTACAGCTGGTGGTCGAAGCGGTAGGTCGCGGTTCTCGTCCCGTCCGGCCAGCACTGCTCTCCGGTGGCGTTCACCAGCTGACTGCGTGCTGCGAGGCGATCGCAGATCGCCTCGACACGGTGCGTCCCTTCCGGTTCGTCGATGGCCAACGCAGCCGCTACGCTTGCGGAGCGGAACTCGATAGCGGCAACGCTGGCCGCCTGCAGCGCCTCGAGCTCGTCGTCGCCGAGAGCCGCCAGCTGCTGGCCGATCATCTCCCGCAGGCTGTTTGGGATATCACGCAGGTCGGTCGCGTCGATCGGTCGGGTGATCTTCCATCGGCCGTCGCTCGACGCGATCAAATCAAGGTCGACGAGGTGATCCACGATCGCGACCACGAAGAGCGGGTTTCCCTCGCTGCGTGAGTGCACCTGCTCGGCAAACGCGAGGGGCGGGGCTTCGACGTCGAAGCGCTCGGCGATGTAGCTGCGCACCTCCGGCGCGCTCAGCCCCTCCAGGCAAAGTCGTGTACAGCTCTTGGTCGAAGCGAGGGTGCGCACGATGCGGGGGATGGGGTGGTCGGAAGTGACGGCTTCGATGGGGCGGTAGGTCCCGACGATCATGAGCTGTGCGGGTTCGGGCCGTTTGATCAGCAGCGAGACCAGGTCGATCGTCGACTGATCGGCCCAATGAAGATCCTCGAGAATCAACACCAAGGGGCGGTCGACCGAGAGCACCTCGAGCGCGCGCGCCATTTCGCGCAGCATGCGCGCTTTCGTTGCCTCGGGCTCCAGGTGGTCGGTGCGACGAGTTTCTTCCTCTTCGAGCAACCACGGTATCTGCGGTAGCCACGACGGTGCGTAGCGGCGCAGAACCGCGAGGATCGATGGATCCGAGCAGACGGCCCGGTCGAGAGCTTCCAGTACCGGCATGTAGGGCTCGACCAGGCCGTGCTGCTGTACGCATTGCGCCTCGACCAAGCGCGCGCCGGCCGTCCGGCAAGGCTCGCGAAAGGCACCGACCAGCGCCGTCTTGCCGATTCCGGGGTCGCCCTCGACGAAGGCGATACGGCGACTGCCGGACTGCGCGGATCGCATGAGGTCCGTCAGGGTCGCACTTTCGCGGATCCGTCCTACGAACGGAGCGCCTTCTTCCACGAACGATGATGACCGACTCGGCGGTGGCGATTCGAGCGACAGAGGAGCGATCAATCGGAAGCCGCGACGATGTACAGTTTCGATGTATTGCGGTTTTCTTGCATCATCATGGAGAGCCGAGCGCAGCCGGCGGATCGTCTGGCTCAGCGCCGCGTCACTGACCTCGACCCCTCGCCAGGCGAGCGTGTGCAGTTCTTTCTTGGAGATGGTCTGGTTGGGGCGCTCGAGAAGCACCCGGAACACGGCCCAAACCTGGGGCAGCACGTCGACCGGCTGCCCGTCTTTCCACAGTCGCTGGTTGGCGCTGTCGACGACGAAATCGCCCACCCGGATCGATGCTGTGAGATTCACCGTAGCTGCTCTCGAAGGGAAAGAACTGACATCGGAGAGCTTAATCGCGGCGGCAGCGTAGTGTCAAAGAAAAGTCATTGAAATGTCGAGAGTGTGATGAGACTTGATTGCGGCCCTACTTCATAGTGACAGTATGGCGAGCTCAGGGCTTGCGGTAGCCCTCGCTAGATCCGATGCGGGTGGGTGACCTCCCGGTAGACCTGGTAGCCCTTGGTGCAAGAGGTAACGGACACGATGAAGACCCGAACGCTGTTGAGACTTGGATTGGTTGCATGCCTGTTTTGGGTTTCCGCCTGTGGGGATGACGACGACGTACGCTCCCCCACGGCGACGCCAACCGAGGCGCCGGCGACCGAGTCGCCGACGGCGGCCGAGGCGTCACCAACTGCGACCACGGGACCTGCGAGCCCAACCCAGACGGAAGCGACGGCGACCGCCGTACCGACTGCGTCGGCGACCGGCGCGCCGATCGCCACCGCGACCGCCACTGCCGAACCGGTCGCCACCGAGACGGCGACGTCCACACCGACCGAGCCGGTCTTCACATTCGTCAGTCGCCCCCCCGCGGCGTTGCCGCCGGGGCCGGTACCGCAGTCGCTCGGTTGCGGCGTAGACGACGACTTCTGCGATCACACGAACACCACCGTCCTCGGAGTCTCGCACGCCTATACCGCGCCTGACGACGTCGTCGTGTATCGGGTGACCGTGGACGCCGCCGCCACCGGGACGGACTGGGGCGACGGAACCAACGGGTTCTTCTACCAGGCGGTCGTCAACGGTGAGACGACGACGACGCATGTGCCGTTCAACGGCATCGCCGTGGACGAGAACAACCGTCCGATGCTGCCGAAGTTCTCCTTCATGGTCGAGGTCGACGTCTCCGCCCAGGGGGGCGAGCGCGCGACCAGCCTCGAGATCGATCTGTGCGCGAGCGACTACTCGAGCGGCACCTCGCCGGTATGCAAGAAGCGGCTGTGGACCGATCTCTACGCCGGGCTTCCAGTGCCGGCCGTAGGCCTTGGGCCGGCCGACGATCCATTCAGTGTGTTGACGCCTCCGAAGGTATTGTTCTCCGGCGAGACCGGCTCGAGCGTCTCGGTTCCCAACAACGGCGTGTATCCCGGTGTGCTGGAAGTATGCCCGTCGCTCGACGGTTCGTCTTGCGCCGGCCCCGGCGAGCTTTCCGACGCGCAGGTGCAGTGGTTCTACGACCACTTGGTCTTCTTCGATCAGGTCGCTCACCCGTACAACAACGACATTTTCGACGACGCATCGGCGCAGCGTCGCAGCATCGGGGTGCTGACGCTCGAAGAGGCTGCGTACGCCGTTTCGGGTACGGCCTACCGGACTCGCTACGGCGGGACTTCGTCGATCGCCGCGCGCGAGCTGCCGGCCAAACAGTTCTTCTTCTACACCAAGAACGCGAGCGCGACCGCGATCACGGTCGGCGTGCAGTACCTCTATGACGCCGACGATTGTAATGGCACGATCAATAGCCTGGGTTGCGGCAGCTCGACGGTGTCGGGCGAGGTCAGCATCAGTCCAGCGGCTTCGATCACACCCGAAGGTGGACTCAACGGCAATCTGATTGCCGGACCGGTCGATCGCAACGTTACTGCCGGTACCGCCTCGACCCGCACCATCGAATTTCAGGCGCGCAATGCCAATACGACCTGTACCCAGGTGGTGAATCCGCTGGCGGTCAATCCCGAAGGTTTTGGGTCGCCCGCCGGCGAGGTGCAGCCGAATCGCCCCAATTATGTGATCGACGATTCGCAAAATGCGACGACGTTGTGGAACAAGCGCTTCGCGCCAGGAGCGTACTACGTGCTGCCCGCCGGTTTCGGCAACTGCAGCTCCGGACAGCAGCCTTTCTGCGAGCTGACGTCCAAATACGTGGCCTACATTCCGCACTACACGCGCAACTCGGCGGGCGGCGATCTCAACGGGGGCAGCACCGACCAGACCTTTGTCGACGACTTCGTTCTCGCCGACCAGTACGGGCTGCAGGGGCTCGCAACCAGCGATTTGAATGTTCTGGTGTACTTTGACAACTGCGGCTACGGCTACGTCTACGAGGAGTGCAAGGGAACCGTCACCTGTACGTATCCTCTCGGGACACGTCGGGCGCAGCTCCCCAAGCCGCCGAGCGGGTTCACCGAATATACCTACAACGTGACCAACCAACGATCGGCCGCGGCCGTATACAGCAAACCGTGTTGCTCGAGCTGGTACCAGACCAACAGCCAGAGCAAGGCCCTCGAGCCACCGGTGCAGATTCGCGACAGCTTCGGAATCTTCGTCGGGCCGGGCGCGTCGTTTACCTACAACACGCTATTCTCCGACGAAGTCGGTGCCGTTTACGACGCGGCGACCGGTAACCGCGCCTTCAACCTCCGACTGAACGCCAGTCAGCCCAAGGTGTACGACTGCGCCGACAGCAATTCGTCGGCGGCCCTCAGTGGCGGGGGGGCGTCGTGGACCGTCAACTTGCGGGGCAGCGCCAGCGGCCAGGTGCCGTGCTTCCCCATCGGACCGTGTCCCTTTGGCGCCGCCGTCGGTCAGGACGGGCCCTTCACCTCGTGTACATGGACGGCCTCGACGTTCTTGCTCGGCGTCGACAGCTGGGCGGCCGAAAACCTCGACGAAGGCGATCCGGTCGAATTGGTGGCGTGGGGCGGGAACGGTAGCGGTCCGAGTGACAGCGAGGCCGGAAACGGCGGCGGCGGAGGCCGGGCGGCCGCTGTGCGGGCGCGCAGCGATTTCATCGATACACCGGGCTTCTACGCGTATGTCGCCGCCGCCGCCAGCGGCACCGACGGTGGCGGGCGTGGGGGGGCGTCGACGCTCTTGAGCAGTCTACCACTGAGCTCGGTGTCCCAGTCGACCTGGCTGGGTGTAACGGCTCGGCCGGACAATTCTGGGGTGTTCCTTATCGCGGGCGGCGCCGGCGGCGGGGGCGACTTCGGCCTCGGCCTTGGAGGTGCCAAGTTCCCGGGCGGTAACGGTGGATCCGGAGCGGTCGCCACGGCTCGTGGATCCTCGCCGCAGATCGTCAACGGCGGCTCCGGCGGCTCCGGAAACAACGGAGGCTCGGGCGGCAGTGGTGGCAGCCCGACCGAGACGTCCGGGCCGACGGGTGGGGTCGGCGGCTTCGGTGCCAGCAGCACCGGATGGCGGAAGGGTGGATCTCTCATCCCGCCGACGGGCTGGAGTCCCGGCAAGGGCGAATCGAACAGCTCCGGCAGGGGCCAGGGCGGCGGCGGTTTCGGCGGAGGCCACCGCGGTGGCCTCAAGAACGGCTCCGGCGGCGGTGGCGGCGGAGGCGCCAGCTTCGCCGCGGGCAGCACCGGCAGCAATATCTTCTTCAGGTGCACTGGCGGCGGCTGTAGCGACTCCCTGCCGGGCTCGCCGAACGGCGGCAACGGCGCCGTTCGGTTGCGTTACTACGCCAGGGAGACTCGTCCCGTCCTCTACCGAGTCAACGCCGGCGGACCGCAAGTCGACGCCACCGACGGCGGACCGCCGTGGGTGGTGGACACCGGTTTCGTGACCAACGGAGGGGAGAACACCGGGACGACCGACGCGACGATCAATATCAGTCACGCTTCCGTAGTCGAGGTCGGCGCGCCGATGGAGTTGTTTCAGAGCGAACGCTGGGACCCACCAGAGGGAGCTGCGATGAGGTGGGAATTTCCGGTCGACGCGGGCGATGAGCTCGAGATCCGGCTGCTGCTTGCGGAAACCTCCAACCTGTCGGCCGGCCAACGTGTTTTCAATGTTGCAGTCGAAGGTTCGGTCCCTTCGAGGTTTGCGAGCATCGATCAGGTCCAGGTCGGCGGTGGAGTCGACAAGGCGAGGATGATCTCCGTATTTCATACCATGGGCGACGGCGCTCTGAGCCTCTCGTTCTTCCCAGTCGCGCAGAACCCATCCATCAAGGGGATCGAGATTCTGCGCCTCGGAACCAAGAATTCTGTACTGCGCGGTCAGCTGTCGACCACGACGCAAGCGCCCGGCATGGAGTGCCTCTCGCTCGAGGATTCAGGGGTCGTGTTGTCGAACCTGGCGCACGAGCTGGTCTGGGAGTCGGACGGCGATCTGGTGTTGTACGACGCTAGCCGAATGGCGATCTGGAGGTCCAATACCTCGGGCCGCGGCAGCGAGCTGTGCTTCGAGTCGGATGGCGATCTGGTGATCCGGACCAGCGCCGGTGGCGCCCTGTGGAGTACTTCGACCGCGGACGACCAACACAGCGGTGCGGGCGGACGCCGGTTGGTGCTGGACGGTTTCTGCGACCTGATGATGGTGAACGCCTCCAACGACGCCCTGTTCAGGACCGGCACGACCTGCTCGACGTCGGCTCTACCGACCTTTACTCCGACCGGTACGCCTACGGCGTCGCCGACTCCGACGATGGGTGGGACACCGCCGCCGACCATTCCGATTACCGACGGTCCGGCCGAGGCACCGCCTGCCGGCGGATCGTGCACCGTCACCGGGGTCGCCTGCCAGGACGGCGGAGCGACCGTGACCTGCACCGGCATCGACGAAACCGGGCTCGACGGTCTGTACTACGGTATCCGCAACGATGAGTTCGTCATCGCCGATACCCAGACCGGCCTCGAGCCGGTGCCGAGCTCCGGCGCCGTTTTCCGATTCGACTCGATGACCGCCGACTCACTGACCTATCGCGGCAACACCAGCGTATTCGATCTCGGTACCGGACAGGTTCGAGATGTCGCGACCCGCCTGGTGTTGAGCTTCGAGCAGGGCACCGGATCCATGGTCGCGACCGGCGGCAACCCGCCGAGCAATACCTTCGGCGATATCGAATACCTGTGGAAGGTGACGAGCGCGAACTTCACCGTCAAGGTCCAGATCGAGGCGAGCTTCGGCACGAACTTCGTGAGCTCGTGCACGGGTCTGTTCGACCCGTTGAAGAGCAGTCCTGCCGATTCGGATCTGAGTCACGTCGACCTCGGGTTCTACTTCGACAGCGTACCGACACCGACCAGCACACCGACCAGTACGCCGACGCACACACCGACGCGCACTCACACGCCGACCCATACGCGGACGCCGACGCGCACGCATACGCGTACGCACACCCATACGCCGACGCCGGTGGGTACGGCGACGCCCACCCCAACCAACACCTCGACGCCGACGGCGACGCCGACTTCGACCCCGATCGCGACTCCGCAGACGGTCGAGGTTCAGGTGAACATGCTGACGTCGACCAACCAGCCGGTGCCGAGGCCCTGCTTGGAGCGACCGGACGAATCGGGCGTCATCCTCGACAACAACGTCGCCCAGTTGGTCTGGCGGACCGACGGCAATCTGGTGGTGAGCGAGGGGGACACGATCCTGTGGGAATCCGGCACCTCCGAAGCGGAATTGGGAGCCGATGCCGGACTTCGCTTGTGCTTCCAGGGGCCCCTGATCATCTACGAGGCGGGCGGACGCGAACTGCTCTTCACCAACACGCTCTCCGCGACCATCCTCCGACTCGACAGCTCGTGTAACTTGACGATCACGACCGAAGCCGGACCGGTCCAGTGGGAGACTGGGACGACTTGCAGCGGATCATAGGCGGCGCCGGCTAAGCGAGCGAGGAGCGAAAGCTCCTCGCTCGCTTGCCGATCCCCAGGTTTGAGGTCCGGCGGAAGGATCCACGGCGGCTACAGGTCAGCGCCGGTGCGGATTCTCCCGCCGATGCGACGGCTACTTGACCAGCTCGTCGACGATGCCGTGCGAGTGATTCGCGGCTTGGTTCGGGAAGGAGTTGCTGGTGCCGCTCTCCTCCAGAATGTCGTCGAAGGAGGGAGCGCGCGACACCCGTGTGGCCGACCCTTTGACGCCCTTGACGAAGCTGCGGCCGTGTCCGCCCTTGAGCTGTGTCTTGGCGTTGCTCCGAATCTCAGAAAGGGTTTCGTTGCGGTTGTTGAGGAATTCGCGCTGCCGGTTCTTAACCTGAGACTCGATGACCTGACGTTCGAACTCCGCATCGTCGACGTTCGACAGCAGACCGTCATCGTGACGCTGCATCCAAGGTGCTTCGTACGAATCTTCCCGCAGGACACCCTGAGAGCTCTCCAAGGGCGTATGGGTGATGTTGTTGGCGAGATTTCCGGCATTGTTGCCGACGTTGCCGACCGGTCCGACGACTCCGTTTTTCGCTTTGCGGACGTTGAAGCGAAAAACGCGCCGGTAGAAGACCGCGCCTGCGGTCAGCTCGGCCCCCTGGACGAAGGTGTTCCAATCGAAGTGATCGAAGCCTCGCCGCGCGGCCGCGGCGGTCGATTGACCCAATCCCAGCGCTACGTCGGATATCGTGCGGGTGAGGAACCTCTTGGTGAAGCTGGTCCCAACCGCGGCGTAGGCGGCGTCGACATATCCACCGATCGCTTCGCTGGCGATACCGAGGACGAGGAAGACGTCGATGCCGTTCTGATTCGTCTTGATCGCATTCCAGAAGCCGCCCGGATCGGCGATGATCTGCAGCGGCCCCAGTAGTGGGGACAGGAAGAAGCGCGCGATATGTCCAAAGAAACCCTTGTTGAGGCCCTTGAGAAAACCTCCGAGCGGCTTCCCGACATCGTTCATATAGTCGAACTTGAGCCCGCTCGGGTCGACTCGCATGATCGGGTTGCCGCTCGTGTAGTTGTAGCGTCCCAGATTCGACATCGAGTCGCGGGACAAGAAGACCGCGTATTCCGGGTGGTACCATCGCGCTCGCAGATAGTAGCCGCCCCAGATCGGATCGCGGTACTCGCCCGCGTAGCGCATCGGGTTCGAGGCGAGGTCGTACCCACCGTCGGCCGGTGGCGTTGACGCCGACGAGCCGTAGGCTTCGTAGCTGTACGATTCGAGCGACTCGTCGACCGGGCGGTAGCTGCCTTCGATATCTTTCTTTCTGGGGTTGAGGAGCACTTCCTCGCTGCCGTCGTTCAGAAATCGAGCCTTGCCAAGGTATGCCGACCACGTGTCGGTAGACGCCTGATGGATATTCGAGAGCCGCGCGTCTTGCTCGGTGTCGTAGTAGAAGCGGAGCTGGTCGTCGTCGCGGGAGGCCGACGCCATCATACCGCGGGCGTGATAGTCGTAGGTCTGTTCGCCCTCAACGCCGCTGTGATCGAGGAGCCGATCCCTGGGATCGAAGGAGAATTGTTCGCTCGCGTTCTCCCGCCCCGGGGCCGGGCCAATCGCGCTCAGG
This sequence comes from Candidatus Binatia bacterium, assembly GCA_028282445.1. Lineage (GTDB taxonomy): Bacteria > Desulfobacterota > Binatia > HRBIN30 > CADEER01 > CADEER01. Next base: position 16,746 of record JANQHZ010000772.1, read on the forward strand.
GTGCCGGTCCCGAGCCGAACGGTGCCGGTCGTGGGATCGGCGACGTCGGGCACGAAGTTGTCCCAGGTCAGGTACGTGACCTCGGGGGCACGGTCGTCGACCTGCCTGCTCACCGACGTCAGCGCGCCGTCGTCGTTGTAGCTGTACTCGGTTACCGTCGTACGAGCGCCGGCAGCGACCGCGGCCGCGACCAGCGTAATGGCTGCAAGCAGTACTACCCTAAGCATGGCTGTTCCTATCTGTCGCGTCGTTCGTGCGGCGTCCCCCGTCCGCCAGGGGCTGTCGCCGGTGGCGGGCATTGCCGCCACCGGCGCTCGATCGTTGCCGTCGGGTCATTACCCTTCTCGGTAGCGGTTCCGCCGCTTTCGCAGGGCGAACACGGCCGCGGCGAGGCTGAGCAAGAACCACGACGGCGCCCGTGTAGGCTGTGGGTCGATGCGGCAGCTATCGTCGTCCGACGGCGTCGTCGCGGTCGCCGTGCGCGACGGGGTGTTGGCCGATTCGGTGGCTGTGGCAGGTGCGCTCGGTGTGGCCGTCCCTGCGGGCGATTCGGTCGGATCAGGAGTCTCGGGGGTCGCCGTCGCCGACCCGGTGGGGGTTGCGGTCGGGTCGGTGCCGAGCTCGTCCGGCTCCTCTTCGGTCTTGCGAATCAGGTTGGACGCCGCATCGTACTCGAAGGTGGTGTTCTTGATCAGGTCACCATCGGCGTTGTTTCGAGTCTCTTCGACCAGCCTGAGCATTCCGTCGTAGACGTAGTCGATCGAGTAGTTGCTGTCTTGGCTGGGCTCCAGGTCCGAGCTGTGCTCCTCGTGCACGACGTTGTCGAACTGGTCGTATTCGTACGCCGACGACAAGATGATCGCGCCCGAACCATTCGCGGTTTCGACCGAGCATGGGCGCCGGTGCTCGTCGTATAGATACGTGGTCTTGTACACCTCGGTCGCGTCCATGTCTTCGCAACTGCCACCGCTGCAGTAGGTTTGCGTCTTGATCAAACCGCCGTAGGCGCCGACGATGTCGTCGAGAGAGCTGGAGCAGCCGCCGCCGCTGTCGATCGACCGGTAGTAGTCGCTTTCCACGCATTTCTTGACCGAGCCGCCCGCGCCGTCCGGGACGCCTCGACACTTGCGCTTCAGCATCCCGCGGCGATGGGAATCGTCGTCGTCCCAGTACTCGTAGGAGACCAGCAGCTCCGACGCTGCGGGGGCAAAGCCGACATCGATCGGCGAATCGGGGCATCCGTTGCCGCTCGCGGTGGCGAGGGCATCGGCCATGCAGACGATCCTGTGGTACGGGTCGTATCCCCACTCGAGGGTGGTCCCGTCGGAATAGGTGAGCGACTCGATGGCTCCGAAGCGGGTGTAGGTGTAGGTCTCGCTCACGACGTCGGTGTCGTTGGAATCGTCGGCGCTACAGCCGTCGGTACTGGTGAAGCGGGTGACTTTTACGGTCGCACCGGTGATCGGATCCAACTCCATTTTCTCTCCCTCCGAGCCGTTGTCGGTGGGAAAGCAGTGCCGGACGAGCCGATTGCGTTCGTCGTAGTAGTTCTCGAAGGTGACACCGGCGTAGGTCGTCATCGACTCGAGATTGCCGACCGGGTCGTAGTTGTAGGACTCGGCCAGGGTCGGAGCGCCGTCGAGGTCACTGAGCTTGTTGCGCTCGAGGATCTTCTGATCGATCCCGTTGTACTCGTACTGGTCGGAGGCGAAGACGGAGGTCGTCGTCGAGGGCGTCGGTTGTGCATTGTCGGTCTTTTCCACCGTGACGACATGCTCGAGGACGCGGCCCTGCAAATCCCGCTTGAAGCTGGAGCTGGCGCTGAGAGCGTCCGCAACCTGATTGTCGCTGTCCAGATTGTAGCCGTACTTCAGCATGTCGGCGGAGTAGGTCGCGACGCCGTTGATACCAGTGACCGAAGCCCCCTGGTCAACGTCGGTACCGGTGGAGGCGGTCAACGAGTGCTCCTGGCCGGCGCCGTCGTGCAAGGTGTAGGTGACGTAGGCATCGCCTTCGCAATCGGCGGAGCTGACGTCGGCCGCGACCGTTGGGCAGTCGCCGTCACCGGACTGGCTCTGGCCCGATACCAGGTCGCAGTTGGCGATCCCGGTGAGCTTGTGGCTGTCGTTCATCGTATAGCCTTCTCGGTCGCTGCCGTTGAAGACCGTCATCGTCTTTTGGTTGACGTCGTCGTGGATGAACTCGTGGGCATTGAGTCGCGGTCCGCACACCATGGCGGGGCGGAGCTTCGCGTCGAGGGTGAAGGTGCTCTCGTAGACCAGCGGTTCGGAGGCGCCCATGATCGTCGCGCTCTTGGTGAGCACGCCGCGGTCGTCGAACGTCTTCGTTTTGGTCGTCTGCATCGCGGTGAATCCGTTGCCGGAGCTGCCGCCGAGGTTGTCCAGCTCGGCGACGACCCGGCCCAATCCGTCGCGGATCATGACGTGCCGGACGCCGTCGACGAAGCTCGACTGGCCGTCGGCGCTGGACATGGTCTTCACGATGCAATTGCGCTTTTGCGAGGCGCTGTCGTGCGGACAGTTCTTGAGGGCGGTGCTGCCCTCGGGGCAGGTCGCGGTGCGTCCGTCCTGCGCGGTCGGGCAGGCGTAGTAGTGCTCCGTCTCGACGAAGCTGCCGTCGGCATGCGTTGTCTTGGTGGTCATGCCATTGGCGCTGTGCTCCATGTACGTGGTGTTGCCGTTCGCGTCCGCTGCAGAGAGGTGGAAGCCGTTCAGCGTGCACAGCCGGTTGGTCCTCGAGTGTCCCTCGGTGTCGGTCGAGACGATCTGCAGCACGCTCTCGTCGCCTGGACAGTCCTCCTCGTCTTCGGTCGCGGCGCCGAGGCTATAGGCGAAGCTCTGGTTGGTGCTGGAGATACCACCTGGCGACTCGAAACCGGCCGCCCAGCGCGTTACCTGCGACAGGGATCGCCCGGTGTCGTCGTAGGCGAACTCGGTCGACTTCGGTGGTGCGGGCAGTGAGATCCAGCTCGATCCACCGCCGCCGGCGCCGCCGTCGCCCCCGGGTTGCGGGCAAGCGCTGACGATGCCGAGCGTCGTCGGGGGAGAGGCCGAGCGCGCCATCAGCCCGGTCGTCGACGTCTTGATGTTGGCGCCGACAGCTTCGCCGAAGTTGCCGCCGCTGCCACCGGTGGTCAGGGCGTTGCACAGCAGCTTGACCAGAACCGGTTCGGTGGTGGCTCCGAGCTCGCCGTGCGCGCCCACCCCGGTGTCGTCCTCATCGAGGTAGACGAACGACTGCTGAGCGAGCATGAGGCCGAAGCGCCCCGAGCCGCTGCCGAGCTCGACGTAGTCGTCGGTGCCCAGGCTGGTCGGGGTGTCGTGCTGCATGTGGTCTTCGACGATCAGGCGCATGCCCGTAGAGTCGAGCCGCTTGGCGCGGTCGCAAGTCGAGATGATCCCAGTGTCCGCGGTCGCGTGGTAGATCCGTTTCCGAATCATGTTGCCGAAGGCGTCGTGGTTCATCGTCACGATCGATTTTCGGGCGTTGGCGCTGCCGTCGAGATTGTACTGACAGGTGCCGGTGACGATCGCCGATTGGTAGTTGCTGGGCAGGCTCTGATAGTTGGCGGAGGTCAGCGGGCAGCCGTCCTCCGGCTCCGAATCGGAGATCGGATAGCAGTGAGAGGTTTCCTTGGAGAGTTTCAGCGCCGCCACTCCGTCCGATACGAAGATCCGCTGTTCCTGCTCCAGGTGGAGGAAGTTGTAGTCCGTCTCCACCTGGTGGATCGCGGCGCCGGCAACGCGGTGCTTGCTGACCACCGTCGAGTACTGAAACGATCCAGCATCGGGGGCCGACATCAGTGCGTCGGATCCTGCTACGCTCGGTCGGAATGGTGAGTAGCGCGGGTAACCCGTGTAGTTGCGGTTGTCGTCGGGCGTACCGTAGCTGTAGCGGGTGGTCATGTGATCGCCGGCGGAGCCGGTTGGGCAGGCGGTGCCGCTCGTGTTGTTGGGACACTGGACTTGCTCGCTGACCACCGACCACGAGGTCGTCTGGGCGCACTGGGTGCCCGACGGTTCGAGGCAAACGTCGAGGCAGGTGTAGGAGAGCGATGTCATGCCGCCGACTGAGGTCGTCATGTTGGCGAGGCGCCGATTGGCGTAGGACTGATCGCCGCAGGTCGAGTTCTCCCACTCGAGGTGGGTGACCATCCCTTCGGTGTCGATCAGCTGGGTGATCGTGAAGCTGTCCGGCGCGACCCAGCCCATGGTGCGGCCGTCCGGCAGGGTGATGCGCCATTCGTCCGCGATGCAGGTCTGTGGGTCGAGGCAGCGACCGACCGTGACGGTGTTGCCCCAGGTGTCGATCATTTCGCTCAGCTCGGCGTTGGCGGCGGTCGTCGAGGTGCTCGCGTTCTGGCCGGTGTTTGCGTTGATGTAGTGGTAGTCGATGAAGTTGCCGAAGCGGTCCTCCTCGCGGATCATCAATCCGCCGGGCGAGAAGAACTTGGACTGGCCCTGTAGGTTCGTGAAGATGTAGGCCGAGGGAAGCCCGTTGACGGTGACGCTGCCCTGGTCGGTGCGCAGGTGAGCGTCGGCACGGTTGTATTCGCGCAGGCCGGTCTTGGCCGAGAGCGGCACTTCGGATCCGGTCGGCACGAAGGACGTACGCCAGTTTTCGTCGAGCTGGTACGCTGACGTGCCATCGACATTGAGCTTGACCGTGCTGCCCTCGTTGTAGATGAACGACAGACCGAGCGACCACCCGTACGGCATGCCGAAGTGCCGGGTGTTGTTCTGGATCGCCGAGCGTGCGTCTTCGCTGCGGTAGCTGATCGCCAGCCGCAAGCCGAGCTCGGCGACGATGCCGGGGAGGCGTACCAGATCGGTCGACATCGTGATGTCGCCGGTTCGCTGGTTCACTTGAAGCTGAGCGCCGTGGTTGTAATTGGAAGCGTTGGAGCCCGACTGGCCCCAGACAGCTCCGCCGTTGAGGGCCGCGAAGACGGTCAACAGGGCGATGAGGGCGGGCCGCACCCACTTCGTTTCGGCACCCCGGCCGGTTGGTGCTGAAGATTCTTTTGCGTGTCGGATCATCATCGGAATCCCATGTCCTTCAGCACTGCGTATGCGTGGTGCTGGCAGTTGTTGGTGAAAGAGCTATATCGATTGGCCTTGTAGGTTTTGACGCGTAACTCGTTGTTCGCGATCAAGGTGTCGTTTTTGAAAACCTCCAGATTCTTCGGGTTTCCCAGGAAGCGCGCTCGGTTCGTGGTTCCCGGGCCCAGGTCTTCGACTTTCCCGACGAACTCGAATTTTCCTTTCGATCGTCCCAGAAGTGTCTGGACCGCTTTGAAGTCCTCGAGCTCCGTTGAGCTCACCCGAATGCCCTGGTCGATCGCGTCATTCTGTAGAATCTCGTCCTTGGTCACGGCGACCAGCCTCTCGTGATACCATCCGAGTCCGAGGCCTTCTTGTATCGGAGAATGGAGATCCCCGAGCCCTTTCTGGAGGGTGGTGGTGCCGAGATAAGTTTTTTGCCGGAACACGAGGGCGGTGGATGGGGGGGCGTCGCTGAGCTCCTTCTGCAACAGCGAAACGACGTCCTTGCCCTCCAGCTGGAAGGACGACCGCACGTTGGTCCCGTTGATTCCTCGATCGAGCACGACGCCGCCGGTGAGCTCGAGGCCCTGCACAAAGTTGTTCCAGTTGAAATGGCTGAAGCCGTGATTGGCGCCCGCAGCGATCGAGCCGCCCACCCCGATGGTAATGTCCGACGCGGCGCGTGCGGCGAAGCGCCGCCCCAGGCTGACCGCGTAGCCGGCCAGATAGCTGTCGGCGATGCCTCCGGCGACTTCCGAGGCGACACCGAGCGCGAGGAATACGTCGATACCGCCCTGGTCGGTTTTGATCGCGTGCCAGAATTGCTGTGGGTATGCCGCGATCTGCAGGGGGCCCATCAGTGGCGCCAGGAAGATCCGCGCAAAGTGGCCACCGACACCGGAATTCAGTTTGTTGTCGAGCCGGCGGAGGAAGTGCTCGAGACCGCTGAAGAAACTGGAGCTGAACCCGCTCGGATCGACGTTCATGACGGGGTTGCCGGATCCGTACGCATAGCGATTGAGCTTGGGCTCGGGGTCCCGGGTCAGGAAACTAGGTAGGTCGGGGTGGTACCATCGCGCCCGCAGGAAGTATCCGCCCCAGACCGGTGTGCGGTACTCGCCGCTGTAGATGAAAGGATTCTCTTGCAGGTCGTAGCTGGCGTTCAACGCGGCTTCGCCTGATCCAAAGGCGTCGAGAACGTACGACTGTACGGTCTCCGAGGCGGGATCGTAGACCGCCGAGACGTCTTTGCGCGGTGTGAGGAGAACATGCTCGGAGCCGTCGTCGAGGTAGCTCATCGACTCGAGGTAGCCCGACGTCTGACCGGTCGAGTCCTGTCGCAGGTTGGTGACGGTCGGGTGTGTGGCCGTGTTGTAGTAGAAGCTCAGGCTGTCGTCGTCGATCGACGACGTCATCACCATTCCGTTGGCATGGTACTCGTAGGACTCGGCGCCTGCGCCGGCGTTGGCGCTCACCAGCCGATCGCGTGGGTCGAATGCGAAGCTGGTGGTGAGGTCTCCCGGTGTCGTACCGAACCCAGCCAGCCGCCCGTCGCCGGCGGACACCGATCCGGTCGTTGGATCGTCGCCGTCGGGAGTGAAGTTGTCCCAGGTCAAGTAGGTCGTGGTCGCCGGGTCGTCGTCGACCTGCTCGGTCACCGCCGTCAGGGCGCCGTCGTCGTTGTACGAATACGTCGTGACGGTCGTCTTGCCGTGCGCCGGACCGATCGCGGAGATCAGCGAGATTGAGGCAACCGCGGCCCAAAGGCCTGGCCCCCTCCGCATGCGTCCGCTGCTACGAGTTTGCGTTGTCTGCACTGGTTGCCTCCTGGCGTCGAGCCTCGCCGACTTTTCTCGATCGGCGGCGGTCATGTCCGACCGCACATGCCCGGCGGACATCGGTTCGAGATAGAAGTTCCGACGGCCGGACCGCGTTCGCTTCGTGCGCGCCGCGAGCAGCGTGGCCGAGGTGCCGCACGTCCGGTTCGCTGGACGGGCTGAACCCTTTCCTCGGGGCCGGTCCGGGTATGCCCCGGAGCTGCGCTGTCGCGTTCAGCATCGCAGCACTAACAAT
>JANQHZ010000801.1 GCA_028282445.1 Candidatus Binatia bacterium
GAAGGTGGAACCGCAGATGAACGCAGATGAAGGCTGATGAGTCCTCTCATCCAGCGTTGGAAGTTCGATCACCTCAACCTATGTGAGATTGAAGCTGAGATCCGGCGAGGCCGAGGCGAAGCTGCGCTCGTGCGTGACACGGTGCATCGGCGTCAGCGTTTATCTGCGTTCATCTGCGGCTTCATCGGGGCTCGATAACGCCTTGCGCAAGCGTTCGATTTGAGCGCGTAGCCAGCCGCTTTCCCAGAAGCTCTCGTCTCCGGTCTCGAGCAGGGCTTCGTGGGCATCGAGCATCACCTGCATTGCCTCGCGACTCTCTTGGTTGGCCAGCACGGCTTCGGCGATTCTGATCGCCGTTGGGGCGTCGCCGGAATCGAGGCGTTCACGCGCCAGCCCGAGCGCCTTGTCCGTCTCGAGCAGGCCGGCGAGGGCGGCGGCGGCGTCGGCCGGATCGGCGGAATAGAGCTCGGCCGTCGAACGCCGCTGGAACCAGCCGGTGTAAGCCTCGAAGATCGTCCGCGCCGCCCATTCGATCTTGCCGTAGCCCTGACCGACCCGTAGCTCGGGCGGAAGTGAAACGCTGCCCATGATTTCGTAGGGGCTCTTGTGTTGATTGATCATCGCGAGCGTTTGTTCGTGAATGTGCTCGACCGCGCCGCGCATCCGGGCCAGGCACGCGTCGATGAGCTCGGCGCCGACGATCGGTAGATGCCGGCCCGTGACCAGTGTCTCGACGCCGAGCGCGCGAACTCGGTCGACGTTTTCCATGTAGGGGACGGGTAAGCGGTAGAGGTCGCCGCGCAGAGTATTGAAGTTCGGAAAGTGGGGGAACAGAGGGCCGAACAGGTTGCTCACGATCGCGGTGCGAAGCTCGGGGATCCATACGACGAGACTGTCGATCGTCTCACCGCCCGTACAATGGATCAGCTCGACTGCGAGATCCCCTGCTTGCAGACGCATGCGGGTGTCGAAGGTCACGTCGGGGGTCGGAATGTCCTGAACCGGCCTCGCGTCCGGGTAGCGCTCGACAAGCTCGCCGATCATGCGGGGGAGCTTGGGGAACCAGGTCAGGGCCGTAGCTGCGCGAAAGCTCGCGATGCGTTTGTCGTCGGCCTGGCAGCGTGGATTGTTCTCGTGCGCAACATAGAGGGTGCCGGGCTCGCGAAACTGCGATACGCCGCCAACGTGATCGACATGCCCTTGGGTGGTGATGATGTAGCGGGTGGGGCCATCGTGGACCTTGGAAAAGAGATGCAAGTGGTGGGGGGCTTCGAAGCCCATGCCGCAGTTGACGATCATGCGCTCGCGCCCACAGTCGACCAGGTAACTCGCGGTCGGCCCGGCCGAGCGCCAGATTCGGTCGTGTACCTGGACCGCGGATTCGTCGTAGGGGACGTGCAGCAATTCACGTCCCGGCCGTTCGTCGATCAGGCGATCGACCTCTCGCTCGATATCCTCGCCAGCCATTACCTCACCTCGATTTGGACGGGAAAGCGATCCATGTAGAAGCCCAACGGCTCGCGGACGATCGCCGGCTCGGCTCCGAAGTCGGCGCGCAGGTCGTAAACCACTCTGCCGTGGGCGCCACGCGCGTGTCCGTCGAGGTACGCGCGGATGTCGCTGCGGGCTTGGTTCGTCATCGGCAGCTCCGCCACCTCGTAGATGCGCTCGACCATGGCGAAATCGTCGGCCATGAATTCGTGGAAGAGGACGTCGATCGTACGTTCTGCGGGCAATCGCGAGCGATCGCGTACGGAAGCCGCGAGCAGATCTTCGACCCGTTTCGCCCAGTAGGCGAGGTACCACTCGGGATCGGTCGTCTTGTAGCTCATGCGTGCGCCGTAGCAGGTCATGGTCGCGGCCGATTGGATCACCGCGACCGGGTCGCGATGGGTCACGACGAAGGTCGCATCGGGGAAGGTGTCGACCAGGGGGCCGATCTGTTCGAGATGCTGCGGACACTTCATCACCCAGCGCTCGCGTGGCATGTACCACTGGAGGATCTTGAGCCCGGTCTTCATATAATCGTAGTGCGGACGCTGATCGTGGGCGTGGTAGTACTCGACCCACTTCGGCACCCGAGCCACCCACTCCTGGTTGTAGCTCGAGAAGTCCGGAAGCATCAGCTCGAGCTCTTCGTGGACGTGGTCGGGTTCCATCGGGTGCATCGCCGACACCAGGGGAGACGCGGCCTGCATCTGCTCCCAGGCCTGCTGGCAGCGAATCCAGCGCGGATCATCGCGGTCGCGGGTCGGGTTGTCCTGCGCAACCGGTGCCTGCCCCTCCCAAAGCGGCATTGAGCGCAAGCGGCGGTCGGCGGCGATCAGATTGACCAGATGCGTGGTGCCGGACCTGGGCAGCCCGAGCACGATGATCGGCGCGCGAATCTCGAGCTCGTGGATCTCGGGATGCTCGGCGAGCAGCTGCTGGATGTGGAGCCGATTCGACGCGTAGCGCACGCAGTCGTTGAAGAGCATGAGTCGCCCGAGGTTGGTTCGGTCGGGGTCCTCGTCGGGTTCCGACAGCCAGAGCGCGAGTCGCTCGCGGAAATCGTCGGGCCCGAAGTCGTCGAGGCCGTTCGCGGCGGTCGCCTTGTCCAGCACCGCATCGACGCTGAGGTCGAGATCGAGCGTGTCGGCGTATGCCAGACCGGCACGCTGCATGTCGTTGAGCTCGGGATTCGCGAGGTCCCGGATGCGGATTGTGTCTCCTGCCACTTTATGTCCCCAGCTTCAACCGTGATTCCGCGCAGGGTAGTGCAACGAGCCGGTGCCGTGGAAGGGGTTGTCGATTTGGACGTCACTGGCGTGAACGGAGGCTTGGGCGAAGGCTGAGGCGAGGCTGACGGTGGTGGTCGCGCGAAGCGCGACGGCATTTTCGGAACCCGAATGCATTCCTACCGACATCAGCCTCCGCCTCGCGTCCGCCCGAGCCTTCATGAAACGGTTAGCCCCCATCGCTAAGTTCTATTTCCCGACACCTTCCCCTGCCACCAATGCATGATTCGAACGGAAACGCATATCCCAGTCGTAGCTGTCCCGGAAGTTGCGGTCGGGCAGGCGATGTCACAGGGGCGATGCGCCGGCCCTTGGTTGACCGACGGGATCAGGACCGAGACTCTGACAGGCGATGACGAGCGCACCCCGAATCAGTGTAGTGATGCCGGTCTACAATGGCGGCCGATACCTGACGGAGGCGATCGACAGCGTTCTGGCGCAGTCCTTCGAAGATTTTGAGCTGATCGTGCTCGATGACGGGTCGACCGACGATAGCGCGGAGATTGCACAACGCTATGCAGCTCGCGAGCCGCGCTTGAGTCTGCATCGCTTGCCGCACCGCGGGCTGGTCGCGACGTTGAACCACGGTCTGGAGCTCGCGCGCGGCGACTATATCGCGCGCGCCGATGCCGACGACCTGAACCATCGCCACCGCTTTGCTCGCCAGTGCTCGTACATGGACCGCCACCCCGACGTCGGCATCTGCGGGTCGTCGATGCGGGTCATCGGCGGTTACGAATGGCGAGTGTCGCTCGATCCCGAACAGCTTCGATGCCAGTTGCTCTTCGGCATGCCCATGTCGCACGGCTCGGCCGTATTTCGCCGCGCTTGGCTGTCCGCATCGGGGCTTCGCTACGATTCTGAGTTCTCCCACGCCGAGGATTTCGACCTCCTCGAGCGCGCGGCCCAACTTACGAAACTCGGCAACGTTCCCGAGATTCTGTACGAGTATCGCTTTCACGCCACTCAAGTGAGCCGCGTTCACGGCGGTGTTCAGTCCGAGCGAAGCGGATCGGTGCGAGCTCGCCAGCTGGCGCGTTTGGGGATGCGAGCTTCCGCCGAAGATCTGGATCTCCTGCGGCAGTTCGGCGAACGCGCCTTGTCGACGTCTCCGGCGGTGGCCGTGGAGTGGATGAAGCGGTTGATCGCCGCCAACGAGCGGACGCGGATCTACCGTCCGGAGGCGCTCCGTCGTGTGCTGGCGGAACGCCTATACGGTGCCGTGGCGGGTTCGCCCTCACTGCGTCCCTGGGCGGCGTGGACCTTTCGCAACAGTGGGATCGATGAGGGCGTTTGCCGGTCTGCGGGACGAGCCCTTCGGTTGGTGGCGCGATCCTCTTTGCCGCTTGCGACGGCGCGTCGTCTTGCTCGAGTACCTGGACGGATTGCCACTTTCCGGACGCCGGGGCCTACGACGCCGATCCGGGCGGTTCGGCATCTGTGGCGCCGTGGCGAGCTCGACGTGCGAGAGTTCTATGTCTTCCACGATCGCTGCGCCGTGTTTCTGGTCGTTTCCAAGGTGGCTTGTACGTCGATGAAAACGGCCATCGCTTCGGCCTACGACCTGCGCGTCCCCGACGCGGACTCGATTCACGACGTGGATCTCTGGCGACGTCGCATTCCGTCGTTCGAGCACGCCATCGGCCGCTGTCCGGACTCGTGCCGCGACTACTTCAAGTTTGCGTTCGTCCGCAACCCGCTCGACCGCTTGGTTTCATGCTACGAGGACCAGGTCGCTGGTCGACCACGTTGGCGGCCGGCGTTCCCCGGCTACCCGTTCGTTCCCGCGCGGATCTCGTTCGGCGGATTCGTCGACATCGTCGCGCGTATCCCGGACACGCTCTCGGACCGCCACTTTCGCGGGCAGCACAGCAGCATCTTTCGCGACGGTCGGGCGGAGGTGGATTTCGTGGGTCGTTTCGAGAACTTGGACGCCGATTGGGAGAAGGTCGCCGAGGCCTGCCGTTTCCCGGCCGAATTGCCTCGACTCAAAGCGAGTCCCTCGAGACGCCGCAACTACCGCGACTACTATTCGGCGCGATCGCTGGATGCCGTACGCCGACGCTATCACACAGACTTCAGCGAGTTCGGTTACGAGCGTGAGTATGCGGAGCTGCTGGCTCGGTTGGGCGAGTCGGGGTGAGTGTCACCGGCCGGGAGCCAAACTTGATTGCCTTCGGCCGGAGCCGTTGGGGACGAGGCCGTGGGGTGACGGGGCCTATCATCGCGAGGTGCGAAGGCATAAGTGGAATCTATGGTGGCAACGCTCGATGCGCAGCGTGTCGGAGAGCTTCTCGACGAAGTCGCGAATCTGCCCGCGCCCGAGGCCGTCGACGCCCTCGCGGGTGAGGGGGACATCACGGTCGCCGACACCCTGCAGGCCTTGAACCCGACCGACTCGGTCGAGATCCTGGAGGAGCTACCGTCCGACCGTCGGGCAAGGGTCCTGGCTGCCGCAGCTCCCGACTGGGTCGATCAGTGGATGACCAACGGCGCTTGCCACCCTGAGACCGTGGGCCGCTTGATGGCGCCGCCTTTCGCTCGGTTCAGTCCCGACATGACGGTGGACGAGGCGATCGAGCTCGTCCGCTCGATCGTGCGCAAGGGACTGGTCTCGTATGCATTCGTCGTCGACGACGAATCGTATCTCGTCGGCGTGATCGCCTTTCGCGAGATGATGTTGGCCGATCGGCAAAGCAAGGTCGCGGACATCATGATTCGCGAACCCTTCTTTTTGCGAGCGGATACGCCGATCCTCGACGCGATGCGCGAGATGTTGCGATGGCACCTGCCGTCCTACCCGGTCTGCGACGGCGACGGGCGTTTGCTCGGTGTCGTTCGCGGCGCTGATCTGTTCGAGCAGCAGGCGGTGGACTTAAGCGCGCAGGCCGGTGCGATGGTCGGAGTCGAGAAAGAGGAACGCCTCGCCACCCCGTGGCAACGCAGCTTTCGCCTGCGTCATCCGTGGCTGCAGGCGAATCTGCTGACTGCGTTCGTCGCCGCCGCGGTCGTTGGCGTATTCCAGGAGACCATCGATCGGATCGTGGCGCTTGCGGTCTTTCTTCCGGTCCTTGCCGGACAATCAGCCAACTCCGGGTCCCAAGCCATGGCGATCACCTTGCGAGGGATCACGCTCGGCGAGATCGAGGCGAAGGGCGCCGGCGAGCTCATTCGCAAGGAAGCGTGGCTCGGTCTCGTCAACGGCTCCCTGGTCGCGCTCAGCGCGGCCCTGGGTATGCTGATTTACGCGACTTGGAGCGGGGCCTCTCATCCCTTCGCGCTGGCGGTCGCGGTCGGAGCGTCGATGGCCGGGTCGTGTGTGTTGAGCGGGGTCTTCGGCGTCTTGGTTCCGGTGTTGTTGCGCAAAGCGGGCGCCGATCCGGCGTCGGCATCGAGCATCGTGCTTACCAGTGTGACCGACTGCGTCAGCATTGGTTTGTTCTTGGCGCTGGCGGCTTGGATTGTTCCGTGACGGGTAGAGGTTCTGCTATGGACGTAGTCATACGCCCCGACGAGAGGGGCAAAGGCGAGGACGATCGAGTATGCGCGGAGTATTGAGTTACTGTGAGGGCCTGCCCGAGCGGCGTTTTGACGCGGGTGAAACGCTGATCGTCGAAGGTGGGCAGGACAACGCCGTCTTCGTGCTGATCGAGGGGGAGCTCGAGGTGCTGAGGGGTGATATCGAGGTCAGCACCTGCGCGGAACCGGGCGCGATCTTCGGCGAAATGTCGATTCTGATGGACAGCCCGTGCACCGCCAGTGTCCGCGCCGTCGGACCGACCCGGGTCTATCATGCTGCGGACGGCGCCGAGTTCCTCCGCTCGAATCCGGAGCTCAATTTCCTGGTGGCCCGCTTACTCGCCCGGCGTTTGTTCGCGGTGAGCACCTACCTCGCCGATATCAAGAGTCAGTTCGAGGACCACAGCGACCACCTCGGGATGGTCGACGAGGTGCTGGGGACTCTGGTGAACCAGCAGGACGAAGAGTTTACCCCGGGCTCGGATCGCGATCCCGATCCGAAGATGTGAGCCAGGCCGGTAGCTCGGTCAGCTCCGCGACCGGCCGCTCGAGTGCGCGGTCGAGCTGCACGTACTCGGCGCCGGCGAGCGAAAACCAAACGGCCATCTCCGCGTCGGTGTCGAAGGTGATGTGCGCCGGCTCGGGGCCTCGGTAGCGGCCCGAGTTGAATACCCAGGTCGAGCCGAGACGGTCGACCCAGGAACCCTCCGCGCTGAACGGGGACTGGTGAATGTGTCCGGTGAGGACCATGTCGGGCTGGAACTCTTCGATCCAAGCCGACAGCTGAGCGTCCCCAAAGTACTTGCGCCCGCCCCAGCTGGTCGGTGATTGGTCTGGCGGCGCGTGGTACACCCAAATCCACTTGCCTTTGACTTTGGCCCGGTCGCGCGCGATGTGGGCGCCGACTTCGTCTCGGGTCACCGGGCCGTCCCACCAGGGGCATATGGTGAACAGCACCTCCCCGACCTCGAGGGACTCGAAGTCGGTCGGGATTCCAAGCTGACGCACTTTCCCCAGCCAACGAGCGACCTTCTCGCCGTTCGGAGAGCGGCTGTCGAGGTCGTGATTGCCCGAGCAAACGATCGTCTTCGTGATCGGGCTCAGTCGCCTCAGGTACTTCAGTACGACTGTCGATTGCGCCCGAATGTCGACGTTGGAAGTGATGTCCAGATGGTCGCCCGCGAGGATCACGACATCGAAATCGGCCGCGGTCGAAAGAACCCAATCGAACTGTTTGAGACCGTAGTGAAGATCGGAAACGAGTAAACACTTCATAGGTGGCCGACGCTGTCGTAATCGCTTTTCTAGGGTGCCGTTGGGCGCGCGAAGCTACTTTTTGGTTGACGACAGTAGGCAGCGGTGCGCACTGATAGCAAGAGGCGTTGGGGTGGGGCACAAGCCACCTCGATGCTCGGCCGATCGACTCTTTCCCAACAAGTTGGCGCGTCGCGGGGTGGTGGAGGCTTGGGACTCTCGGCGTAGGGCTCGAGTTGGTGGCGCGATTGGCCCAAGGCGGGGCCGATCGATCGAAGTGTCGCGGACAGACTGAGTTGGAGGGATCGCTGCGATGGGAAACCACAACTATGTGATCGAAGGCGGAGCTGCTGGGCGAGATCGCCTTCGGCTGCTGTCGGAGGTGATGGATCCCTTCACGCGTGCGCTGATCGCTCGGGTGGGCATTCCGCCGGGCGTTCGTTGCTTGGATGTCGGCTGTGGCGGCGGTGAGGTGACCTACATCCTCGCCGATGCGGTCGGTGACGAGGGGGCGGTCCTCGGCGTCGATCTCGACCAGGAACAGTTGGATATCGTCCGCGACGAAGCGGAGCAGCGGGGGGTCCCGAACGTTGCATTCGAATGCCGGGACGTAACTTCCTGGGAGCCGGAGACCGAATTCGATGTCGTCTACCTACGGTTTATCCTGACCCACTTGGCGGACCCTGGTGGCTTCTTGGCGAGCGTATGCCGTCACCTACGCCCCGGCGGAACGGTGATCGCCGAAGACATCGACTTCCGAGGGCATCTGGCGGAGCCCGATTGTCCGGCCTTGCGACGCTCGGTCGAGCTCTACGTCGAGTCGGTGCAACGGCGCGGCGCCGACCCGAACATCGGGCCGCGTCTGCCGTCGCTGCTGCGCGCCGCCGGGTTGATCGACGTCGGCGTCGATCTGCATCACCCCGCTCGGCTCGAGCCTGGAGGTATCAAGGAGCTGATCGTACTTACGACGCGACGAATCGCGCGCACCGCCGTCGACGATGGGTTGGCGACGCAGGCGGAGATGGCCGCGACGGTGAGGGATCTCGCGGATTTCGCTCGCGACCCACGGACGCTCCTCGCTGGACCACGCGTCTTTCAGTCGTGGGGGAAGCTGCCTGGATAGGGGGCGGCGGGGGCCGGGCGACGCTCAGCGCAGGTAGTGTTTGCTGCTTCCGACGCCGGCCAGGTGGCCGACGAGCTGTCCGAGTCCGTACGTCGAGGTGAACACCGCCAGCCAGGGGAGCGCGTGGAGCGCGGCGGACCGGTACTGTGGGCCGCGCCGCGCCGCGTTCAGCGCGATTCTCGGGGTGTGCACGGCGACGCGCATCGGCAATAGAAGGAGAACGCCC
>JANQHZ010000853.1 GCA_028282445.1 Candidatus Binatia bacterium
CCAGTAGTCGATCTGTTCCGCACCCTTGGCGTATGCCGCCTCGTTGGCGGCGAGATAGGGAAGATACACCGACGCGACCGCGTCGAGCAGCGGCTCGAGGCCATCCGGCAACTGATCCGGCATGGCCGCGTCCTCGAAGCGGCTGGGAGAGATGTTCCACATCTGCGCAACCCACTCGTACACTCCCGGTGCCCGGTCGCGCATAATGCGGGCTGGCGTCGGGTCGCAACCGAAGTGACGAAACATCGATGCGAAGAACCCGAAGTCGGCGGGCGTCGGTCTCTCGCCCATCACGTACGAGCGCGTGCGAAAGATCGCCTCCAAGGCATCGAGCGTCGTCAAGTACTGATCCTCGGTCGCGCGCCAGGTGGTCGCGTCGACCCCGTCCTTGCGCACGAAGGTGGTTCGCTGACGGTACCGCCAATAAGCCTTCTTCATGAACATCGGCACCGGAACCTCGTTGAGGTGCTCACCGAGCCAACCGCTGAGCAAGCTCGCCGTCTCCGGATACGACCAGCGGTAATGCATGGCCGGTCTCCACAACCACTCGTCGGCGTAGTCCTCCAGCAACTCGCTGACATAGGCGACCGCGCCGTCCGCCGGACGAATCCTCGGCTCGGCCTGAATCTTCTCGAAGTACTCGATGATCAGGGTGGTATCGATCAACCAACTCCCATCCGAACATTCGACCTGCGGAATCTGTACGACACCGGTGTGGCGAGCGCAGTGCCTCATGCTGGCCGGCCCGAACTCCCGCGTGTCGTAAGGAATTCCCTTGGCGCGAAGATAGGCTTCGAGCTTACCGGTGTAGTACGACTCGTCGGCGCCGTGGACCAGATAGGAGGTCGACATCGATCTGCGGCCAGCGAAAGGTCAGGCCAGCCACTCGAGGCAACCGGTCTCCTCGAGAATGGACCTCAGTTCGGCGTTATCCTGGTACAGCCCGTACTTGCGGCGAATCTCGCGCAGCGTCTTGGCGTGGTACTTCTGCGGGCCGCCCACCGACTGAGTCCAGGACCGACCGTCCAAGTCGACCGTCAGCTCCTCCGCACCCGACTCGATCGCCTTGGCGTTGCTGTCCGACCACTTCAGGAACAACCGCACTTGCTCGCGTAGAAAGGGAGTCAGCGTCGGCGCCAGACCGTCCCACACCTCGAAGTCCCCCTCCGCTTTCGGATCCAGCATCCGGTCGATCCATCCGCGCACGGCGGGGAAACCGGCATTGAGGAGCTCACCCGGAGTCGGGTCGGTCCATGCGTTGTACACCTGCCCCCATAGCCCGAAATCGCCCATCGCCGGCCTGCCGCCGAAGAGGTAGGGACGGCCTTCGAGGTGCTTTTCCAGAAGATTGATGGCGTTCTTGAAGTACTCTTCAATCATCGGCGCGGTCGTCTCATTGGATCCAACGACCCAACCGCGGCTGCACATCCGCTCCCGGATCCCAGCCGACATCTTTTCCCGATCTTCGTTGCTGCTATCCGGCATCATATCCGCCACCAGCCGCGTCGACGCCGACTTCTGGTCGGCT
>JANQHZ010000789.1 GCA_028282445.1 Candidatus Binatia bacterium
GCAGGCCCAGATCTCGTCGGAAATCACCGCGGACGCCGCGCTCAGGGTCGCTTCGACGTATTCGACGCTACCGCCGGACGCCGCGGTTTCGAGGCCGAAATCGCCCGCCGCCGGTCGGTTGGTACTCGAACCCGCCGGCGATCCGGTCGCGGCGTAGTCGCCGGGGCCGCCGCCCTCGAAGCCGTTGAAACGATCGAGCACGACCGTGGGCTGCGCGCTTGCCGCGCCGGTGGCGAACGACAGCACGATTCCGAGTGCGAGGAGGTTCCGACGGAGCGTCATCGAGCGATTCGTAGGCCTTGAGCCCGGACCGAGAGGAATCCGTTTGTACGGTCGTGGTGGCTACGTTGACTTGGGCCACCGGCCCTTGATACCTAGAGGGGCTTGGCCGCGCAAGCCGAATTCCCGCATGAAAATCCCCTCTGTGAAAGGGTTTCACGACGTCCTCCCTGGCGAGAGTGCGCGGTGGTCCCAGTTGGAATCGACGGCCCGCGCCGTATTCGATCGCTATAACTTCGGGGAGATCCGCCTGCCGATCGTCGAGCGCGCCGATTTGTTTCGCCGCTCGGTCGGAGAGACGAGCGACATCGTCGAGAAGGAGATGTACGCGTTTACCGACCGCGATGGTACCGACCTGACCCTGCGTCCGGAAGGGACGGCGTCGGCGGTGCGCTCGTACGTCGAGCACGCCATGCAGGCGTCCGAGCCGGTCACCAAGATGTACTACTTCGGCCCGATGTTTCGTCGCGAACGCCCGCAGAAGGGGCGGCTTCGTCAGTTCTCGCAGATCGGAGCGGAGGTGTTCGGCCGCGACGATCCGGCCATCGATGCCGAAGTCTTGCTGTTGCTCGACGATTTGCTGCACGCCTTTGGTGTCGAATCGGGCGAGATCGGCGTCAACACGCTCGGGTGCGTGGAGTGTCGGCCGGGTTTTCGGGCCGCGCTGGTCGCTTGGGGCGAGTCGCGTCGCGAGGAGCTCTGCGCCGACTGTCAACGAAGGTTGCAGCAAAACCCGCTGCGTCTGCTCGATTGCAAGCAGAAGCAGTGCGTCGCGCTGCGTCCCGAAGCGCCGAAGATGACCGACCACACCTGCGCGGCGTGCCGCGAGCACTTCGATCGGGTGCTCGAGCTGTGCGCGGTCGAGGGGGTCGAGTTGGTGTTGCAGCCGTACATGGTGCGCGGATTGGACTACTACTGCCGCACTGCCTTCGAGGTGGTCGCACAGGGCCTCGGCTCGCAAAACGCCGTCGGCGGCGGTGGGCGATATGACGGTTTGGTGCGTTCGCTGGGCGGCCCGGCAGTGGCCGGGATCGGGTTTGCCCTCGGGGTCGAGCGGCTCGCACTGGTGTTGGAGGCGCAGGGCGCCGAAGTCGACAAGGCGAAGCCCGAGTTCTTCGTCGCGCCGCTCGGTGCTGCCGCCGAAGCGGCGGCCTTTTCCTTGACCCATCGCTTTCGCGCCGGCGGGGCGCGGGTCGAGATGGATTCCGGCGGCAAGAGTTTGAAGAGCCAGATGCGCCGAGCCGGAAAGCTCGACGCACCCTATGTGATCATCCTGGGAGAGGACGAAGTAGCGGAAGGCGTGATGACCGTGCGCGACATGCGTGCCCGAGCCGACCGGCGGGGCGTCGCCCCGTTGGATGCGGACTTGGCGACACTGCGTGCGGCGCTCGCCTCCGCTGCCTCGGTGGAGGAACGAGCGTGAGCTTGGACGAGCTTGGTGATTGGCAACGCACTTGCGAGTGTGGAACACCGCGCCGGTCGGACATCGGCCGCGAGGTCTTCGTCATGGGGTGGGTGCACGGACGCCGCGATCACGGCGGCGTGGTGTTCATCGACCTGCGCGACCGCAGCGGCATTCTGCAGATCGTTTTCAACCCCGAAGAAAGCCGGACCGCTCACGAAGCGGCCGGAGTTCTGCGCGGCGAGTACGTCATCGCAGTGCGCGGTACGATTCGCGAGCGACCGCCGGAGACGCTGAACCCCAGCCTGGCAACCGGCGAAGTCGAAGTGAAGGCCGAGGAGTTGCGCATTCTCAACGAGTCCGCGACCCCGCCGTTCATGATCGAGGACGACGGCAATGTCGCGGAAGGTACGCGACTCAAGTATCGCTATCTCGACCTGCGTCGCCCGGCCGCGCAGGAGCGGCTGATGTTCCGGCACCGGCTCACAAAGTGCGTCCGCGACTACCTCGACCGCGCCGGCTATGTCGAGATCGAGACGCCGATTCTCACCAAGAGCACACCGGAAGGGGCGCGTGACTATCTCGTCCCGAGCCGCGTCAGCCCCGGCAACTTCTTCGCACTGCCGCAGTCTCCGCAGCTCTTCAAACAGCTGCTCATGGTTTCCGGGGTCGACCGCTACTTTCAGATCGTGAAGTGCTTTCGCGACGAAGACCTGCGGGCCGACCGCCAGCCGGAGTTCACCCAGATCGATATCGAGGCGTCGTTCATCACGCCGGAGCGCATCTACGAGCTGATCGAGGGAATGCTCGAAGCGATCTTCGCGCTGAGTGGGATCGAGATCCAAACGCCTTTCCCGCGCCTGACTTACGCCGAGGCCATCGAGCGATACGGCATCGACCGGCCGGACGTGCGTTTCGGGCTCGAGCTGGCGGACGTTACCGAGATCATGCGCACGGCGGAGTTGCGTGTGTTTCGCGACGCCGCCGACAAGGGTGGCTTGATCAAAGCTCTCGCGGTTCCGGACGGCAGTCGCCTGTCGCGCAAGGACCTCGATACCCTGCCGGATGAAGTGGCGCAGTTCGGTGCCAAAGGCGTGGCTTGGGCTCGTGTCACACCGGAAGGCTGGCAGTCTCCGATTGCCAAGTTCCTGAGCGAGGAACAGATGAAGAGCGTCGAGATCGCGACCCGCGCCGAGCCGGGCAGCGTCATTCTCTTCTCGGCCGACAAGGCGAAGGTCGTCAATGACTCGCTGGCGCATTTGCGCCTGGTGATCGGCGACCGCCTGGGCCTGATCCCGCACGACCAAAACGCGCTGCTGTGGGTGACCGACTTCCCGCTCTTCGACTATTCCGAGGAGGACAAGCGGGCGGTGGCGATTCATCATCCTTTTACGGCGCCGCGCGACGAAGACCTCGACCGGCTGGAGAGCGATCCGCTCAGCGTGCGTTCGCGCGCCTACGATGTGGTGTGGAACGGCACCGAGCTCGGTGGCGGCAGCATTCGTATTCACCGCACCGACGTCCAGCAGCGGGTCTTTCGTCAATTGGGTATCGACGACGCCGAGGCGCGGTCCAAGTTCGGCTTCTTGCTCGACGCATTGTCGTACGGAGCGCCGCCGCACGGCGGTATTGCGCTCGGCCTCGACCGCCTGGCGATGCTGCTGTCGGGAAGCCCGTCGATCCGCGACGTCATTGCATTTCCCAAAACCCAGCGCGCCGCCTGTCTGATGACCGAGGCGCCGAGTGAGGTCGATCCGCGCCAGCTTCGCGAGTTGGGGCTGAAGCTCGATGTTTAGAGGCTCGGCCACCGGATTCGCCGTCTGCCTATCGGTGACGTCGGCGTTGTTGACGAGCTGCTCGATGTTCGGCGGCGCGGATCCGGAGGGGAGCGTACGCATCGATTTGGTCGCGGTGATGCCGATTCGCGAGGCGCCCGGCGAGCCACGCGAGGGCGAGCGACCGAGTCTCGAAACCCACGCCGGGCGGGCTGTGACCGCCCAGATATACGGAATCTTGGCCGAACAGACCCGCTACCGTTTCGCGCCGGACTTGACCGTCGACGACCTCGTGTACGCGATGGAGTGGCGCGATCCGATCGAGATGGCGCGGCAAGTGGCGGCGGAGATCGAGGCGGATGCGGTCATCTTCGGAACCGTCTACCGCTTTCAGGAGCGGGTCGGAACGCGGTTCGCTGCGACCCAGCCGGCCAGCGTCTCCTTCGATCTCGGGCTCTATCTGGTCGCCCGCGACGAGGTCGTATGGCGCGGGCAGTTCGACGAAACGCAGGAAGCGCTCAGTAGCAACCTATTGAACGCCTGGATGTTCTGGCGTGCCGGGCCGCATTGGTTCAGC
>JANQHZ010000907.1 GCA_028282445.1 Candidatus Binatia bacterium
CACTTGGCGATCGCTACCGCGGCGAAAAACAAGGGCCAGCCCCAAACTCCAAGCGGTCCATTCGCACTGGCGTGGAAGTCGAGCGTCAGGGCACTGCGGGTCAGCGAGTACTGGCCGTCCATTACCTGCGGCAGGATGCAGGCGATCATCCCGGTGGCGAGCCCGCCGAGCGCCGGGCGCACCCACAGCGGGACTGCCGAGAGCCTGGCAAACATCGCTTCGGTGGCATGGAGGGTCGAGGCGAAGAAGATACTGAACAACCCGCACAGCGGTCCGAGCAAGGCGTACGGGAGAAGCTCGCTGGCATGAGAGAAACCCAGATTCTGAACGTCGCCGAGCAAGCGGCTCGATTCGGAGATGGGCGAGATCGATATGAAGGTCGAGTATCCCAGCACCGATGCGAAGAAGGCAGGAACCATCGCATCCGATTCGAATTCCGGTTCGCGGTAGGGAACGCTGGTCGCAAACAGGGCTCCGCCCAGCGGGCAACCGAAGATCGCCCCAACCCCGGCGGCGCAACCGGCGATCAGAAGGATGCGCTTCTCGCGCGGGCTCAGCCCGAGCACGCCGGCGGTCGACGAACCGATCGCGGCGCCGACCGCGGCGATCGGACCCTCCGGCCCAGCCGAACCGCCCGAGGAGATGACTCCGACCGCGGCGACGGCTTTGACCAGGGGGCCTTTGAGCGGGAAGACCCCGAGACCACGGTGAAAAGCGCGCGTCAGCAAGTCGGTCCCGTGCCCGGTGGACTGGCGAAACAGGAGCTGCACGACGACGCCCGACAGCAACCCACCCAAAGCGGGCAGCACCAGCATGCGCCAATCGAAAGCGAAGGCCTCGAAGCCGCCGGTATCGACACGCGACCCCACGAATCGGTGCAAGATCAGCTCGCTACCGGTGTGAAGTCCCCACTCGAGCGCAAAAGCCGCCAGCCCGCCGGCAACCCCCACGATCGATCCGAGCGCGAGTAGCCGACTCCAACGCGCTACCGGCGCGGGGGCATTGAGGCGTGCAAACCCGTTTCCAGCCATTCGAGATGAAACCTCGAGTCTTCGCTCAAGAGATGTTCGCCGACGGAAGTATGCCGAAGACCGCGACGTCGCGCCGATTTCGCGACCCGGTCCTCAGGACTTCACGCCGGTCTCGCGAGCTTCAGCGAGCACCGAGGCGTCCATCGGCTGGTCCAAGTCGATCTCGACCGACTCCATCAGACGTGCGACCGTCATGTAGAACCCGATCGCAATGATCAGCTCGACGATCTCTCGGGTGCTGATCTTGGCCGCCAAACGATCGAACGTTTCCTTGGAAGCACCGACCTTCTCCACCACCTCGGTGGTGAATCGCAGGACGTCGCGAGTCAGCTCGTCGAAGCATTCGTTCTCGATGTCGTCGACCTCGAGCGCCGCGATTTCCGCCTCGCCGGCACCGACCAGCTCGGCAATCGCAACATGCTGAACCCACTCGTACTCCGCGTTCGACAGGCGCGCGACGCGCAGGATCGCGAGCTCGCGCAACCGATCGTCCAGCTTCTGCTCGGTCAAGATCGAGCCTCCCAACCCCACCAGCGGCTGAAAGTTGGTCTCGGCATGCGCCATGACGCGAAAGATATTGAGCGGAGCCGGCAAGGCCGCCAGCAAGTCCCGCACCGGCGCGGGCGCCGACTCCGGATCTACGTAGGGAATACGAGCCATCGCTCGCCACTCTCAGACTTTGAGGAGAAACATGCAAGACGCCGGCGGAAGCCCCGCAGAGAATCCCGGACGGGCGCCTACGCCGACCGCGTAGCAGTGGGGGCTGTCGATTGGAATCGGAGGAATTGTTCGCTAATTCGGTCGTTCATGGCGCATCTCCTGGGCGACCGAGGTTGCACGATCGCCGGTCGATGCGGCCACAGGCTGGCAACCCGAACGAGTCCCACCATCGCTCGGTCGACCCGTGTGGCGCTCATCGCCCTGATAGCTCTGATCGAGGCGATCCAGGCAACGCCGGCGCCGGCCGTCTCCTTCCGTCTGGGCGAGGTCGACGGACTCTTTGGGGTCAGCCTGGCCTATGGATTGCTCGCCCGCGTCGAAGGGCGCGACGACGATCTGATCGCCATCGCCAACGGCGGCAGTGCGAGCTCCGCCAACCTCGACGATGGAGATCTCAACTACGACCGCGGCATCACTTCCAACATGATTCGCGGCACCGCTGAGCTGACTCTGAAGTGGCGCGGCCTCGGCGCCTATGTCCGCGGCTTCGGATTTTATGACTTCGAGAACGCCGATGGGTCGCGCGACCGCACGGACCTGAGCAGCGCCGCGCAGCGCACGATCGGCTGGGATGTCGATTTGCGCGACTACTACCTGGCCTCCCAATTCTCGGCGTGGGACATTCCGATGCAAGTGCGGGTCGGCGACCAGGTCCTGGGATGGGGAGAGAGCCGCATCCTGCGCACGGGGGTCGACCTGGTGAATCCGCTGGACCTGGTGTTGGTGACGCAACCTACCGGCACCAGCCGCGATCTCAGACTACCCGTGGGGATGGTCTGGGCGGCGGCGCAGCTGACGGAAACCATCGCCATCGAGGGATTCTATCAGTACAAGTGGAAAGCTACGCGACTCCCCCCGGTCGGGTCGTACTACTCCAACAACGATGTGCTCGGAAGCGACGGGACCAACGTCATCGTCGTCGGCGCCGGCGCTTTCTCCGATCTCGGGACCGACCTGGATGAGGCCTTCGCGCTCCCACCGGGCACTCTCGGTTTCGACGAGGACTTCATGCAAGTGCCGGCGGCGAGCCGCAACACCCCTTCCGACGCTGGTCAATTCGGGTTCACCGTTCAGGCCATCGTCCCGGCCTGGAACGCAACCAAGATCGCGCTGCACTTCGTGAACTACCACAGCCGCCTCCCCATGATCAGTGCGTTGACCGCCGACCAGGAAGCGATCGACGCCGCGTCGCCCGA
>JANQHZ010000912.1 GCA_028282445.1 Candidatus Binatia bacterium
CCGACCACCAGGCACAGGAAGACGCCTTGTTGGACGAAGAGGTGACCGAGCCCGTAGGCCGATCGAGGGAGCTCGCCGATCGCCTCGGCGGCAATCAGAAGGGCGCCGCCGAGGGCCTGTGCGGCGGCGATCGGGATCAGGACGAACGCGGCCGGCGGCCGGCGGCGGGCGCTGCGTCCGGCCAGACGCGGGGCGGCGAAACGCGCGATGACGGCGAAGAGGGTGCCGTAGGCGGCCTGTGCCCATCCCCAACGCTCGGCGACGTTGGCGACGGTCAGCGCGACCAGCGCAGAGGCGGCGATGGCGATCTCCGCGCGCGACGCCGGTGCGGAGTCGGTGCGGCGCGGCAACGCGGTGAACAGAAAGCCGACGGCGAAGGCCATCATGAAACCTTGCATCTGTGTCGATGCATGCGATTCACAAGAGTACGTCTTGGTAACGCCGAGACCGTAGAGGAGCCAATGGCCGACGCCGATCCACGACAGTACGATGCCGAGCACGAAGAACAGGCGGAAGGGTTCGCGTTGCCAAGGAGACGGCGGATTTGCGGGCGACGGCATCGTGCCGCAGCGTAGTCGAAGCCCGACGCCGGGCGCAAAACGCCGGGATTCCAGTCGCTCTACGATTGCGCTGCTCTCGAGCCGGGGTATAGCTTCTTCCGGGGAGGACCTTTGGTGAATCTGGATCGTTCGAGCCGCGACGCTGGGTTGCTCGCCGGCAAAGTTGGGGTGGTGACGGGCGCAGCGCAAGGGCTTGGGGAGGCGATTTGTAAGCTCGCGCGCGGCGAAGGCTCCAAGGTTGTCGTTGCGGACATCGCCGACGAGTTGGGGGAGTCGGTCGCCGGCGAGATTCGGTCCGGCGGCGGCGATGCAATCTTCGTCCACACCGATGTCAGCGCGGAGGCCGATGTCGAAGCACTCGTGGCGGCGACGGTCGATCGGTTCGGGCGTATCGACTGGCTCTGCAACAACGCGGTCGGCGGGGCAGGGGGCTTCGGGCCGCTCGAAGCGATCGACGACGATCACTGGTCTCGTACCGTCGACGTTTGCATGAAAGGGGTCTTTCTCGGGATGAAGCACGCGATCCCGGCGATGCTCGACGGGGGAGGAGGCGCGGTGGTGAACATCACGACGAGCGGCATCTTCAAGGGCGAGGCGATGCTTGGCGCCTACGTCGCCGCCAAGGGCGGCGTGCATGCGCTGACCATGGCGACCGCGTCCGAGTACGCCGCGCGCGGAATTCGCGTCAACTCGGTGGCGCCGGCCGGGATGGAAACGAGGGCGATCCGACGTTACTTCGAAAAGTACCCAGAGTTTGAGGAGATGACGATCGCGACGCATGCGATGAGGCGTCTCGGGCGTCCGGAAGAAGTGGCGGAGGCGGTCGTGTGGCTCGCCTCCGATCGCGCTTCGTTCGTGACCGGTACGTGTCTGGTCTGCGACGGCGGAAACCTCGTCAACTCCCACCTGCTCTAGTCCTCAAGGCGATGGTTGACTCACCGCATACGCCCGGCCGACGGGCGCAACCGCTCCCGGGCGTCAGGGCCGCGAAATCGACGTTCCGCTGGCGTCCACTCGCTGCTATTGCAATGGCGGCCGCCGTCGCGGCCTGCAGCGCAACCGGGCCGGTCGACGGCTCAGCGGACCGGCCTACGGAGCCGCTGAGGCTCAGCGATGGCGAGCTGGTGGTGCTGGGGCGCAACCTTCGCGCTCGCCTTGGCACCGGTGGTGGCGGTACCCCGTCATTGCCGAGCCGTCTGGTCGGCGATCGCGGCGACCGCGTTGTCTTCGTGACCGCGGCAGCGAGCGGGGAGACGGGTCGGGTATTCCGTGCCGGCGGGGTGGGAATCGCCGCCGCCGCTGCTGCTGCGATCGAGCGCGTCAAGAGTGCCGGCGTGGAGCACGAGTGGCTCCGCATCGATGTGGTCGAGGAGCGCTCGACGATGACCTTCCCGGATGCTTCGTGGGCGCAAGAGGTCGGCTTGTATGGGTTGGTGCTGGAGCCTGGGGAGATCGAGCTGCTGCCCGAGGAGGTCGTGGTCGAGCGGTTGGTCGACCGCTCCGGCGAGTTGTCGATGCGGCGATGGAACGAGGTTCGAGAAAATCGCGGGGTCTCGCCTGCGCATGCCGCGGTCGATCGAGCGACGCGATTCACCGTGTCGAGTGTGTTCGTCGATTCCAATCGGGTATTTCCGCTCTATCGCGGCCACCGCATGAGCGGTCCACCGACGCGGGTCGAGCTTCTCGCTGCGGTCGACGCCGGCGCCGACTATCTGCGACGAGCGGTGGGCGCGGACGGGCGATTTCTCTACCGCTATTGGCCGAAGAACAATCGCGATCGCGGCGGGTACAATGTCCTACGGCACGCCGGGACGGCGTACTCGATGTTCGAGGTCGTCGGACGCACGCGCTCCACCGCAGTTCTGAACGCCGCTGAGCGCGCGCTCGACGGACTGATCGAGCACTTCGTCGAAGAGTGCCCGCCGCCGGCGCGCGGAGAACGCTGCGTCGTCGAAAAGGGATACGTCAAGTTGGGCGGCAACGCGCTGGCGATCCTAGCGCTGACCAAGCACCACGAGGTTACCGGCGCCCGGCGTCACCTGCCGTTGCTCCAATCGCTCGGACGCTATCTGATCGCCCTGCAGCAGGAAGACGGGGAGTTCCGGCCGCACAAGCAGCGCGCCCGTGACGGCGCCGCCGACTCGCATGTCTCGATCTACTATCCGGGCGAAGC
>JANQHZ010001003.1 GCA_028282445.1 Candidatus Binatia bacterium
AAAGCTATCAAAAAGCAACTGCGAGAAAGCTCCACTCACCGCCAAGGGCGGAGTCGTCGTCTACAAGGACAAGCCCCTACGCACGCCGGCGGGCGATCTCAAGGTTGATTCCGAAGACGGAGCTACGGTCCGCTGATCGAAGATCAGCGGACCGTAGCTCCGTCTTCGGAATCAACCGCGAGATCGCCCGCCGGCGTACGTAGGGGCTTGTCCTTGTAGACGACGACTCCGCCCTTGGCGGTGAGTGGAGCTTTCTCGAAGTTGCTTTTTGATAGCTTTTTCTTGGGTTTGGTCTCGATACCCTCGACCTGAATCGAAGCTCCGATGTCGGCTTCTCCCGGGTCGACCGGGACGACGGCGCCGTCGGCGCGATCGCTCGCCAGCACCATTCCGGCGCTCGGAACGCCGCGTAGTACGGCGGGCTTGAGGTTGGCGAGGACGGCGACCTTGCGGCCGGTCAGGTCCTTGGCCTCGAGGTGCGCACGCAGGCCGGCGCAGATCGACCGTTTCTCGTCTTCGCCGAGATCGACCGTGAGGACGAACAACTGGTCGGCGTCCGGGTGGTCGCGCGCTTCGTCGATCCGGCCGACGCGAATGTCGAGCTTGGAGAAGGGATCCTCCGGGGCAGCCGGCTGCTTCTTTGCCTTCTGCTTTTCTTTGGCTTCCGTCTCGCGGCGAGGGAAAAGCGGTGTCGAAGGCCTCACCTCGCACTCCGCCGGCGCGCCGACATCGTCGATGCGGCCCAGCTCGAAGCCGAGGGCGGCGGCGATCGACGCAGCGACCGCCGGCATTGCCGGGCTCGCCAGATGCGCGATCACGCGCAGGGCTTCGACGCCGGCGCCGAGAACCTTCGACAGCTCGGTCTCGTCGCCGATGCGCCACGGCGCGCGGTCATTCAAGTACGCATTGGTCGCTCGCACATAGTCCCACAGCGACTCCATCGCGCGGTTGTGCTCGCGCGCATCCGCGCAGCGAAAGAACTCCTCGATCGTGGCGTCCGGCGCGAGGCGCTCGGAGAACTCCGGGTTGTCTGCCCCTACCTGCACCCGCCCGCCGAGCTTGGTTTGCACCAGCTTCGACACCCGCAAGATCAAATTGCCGAGGTCGTTGCCGAGCTCGGAGTTGTAACGCTCCTCCAGCTCATCGACCGAAAACTTGCCGTCCTTGCCACTCGAGAACGTGCGCAGGAAGTAGTAGCGCAAGACGTCGACCGAGAACTCCTCGACCACCTGCATCGGGTCGACGACGTTGCCGAGATGCTTGGCCATCTTGCGGCCGTCCTTGTCGAGGATGAAGCCATGCACGTAGACCTGGCGCGGCAGCTCGTATCCGGCCGACAGCAACATCGCGGGCCAGATCATCGTGTGGAACCACAAGATGTCCTTGCCGATGACGTGACAATCGGCCGGCCAGAAACGCTCGGTCAGATCGTTCGGCCGCACCAGCGCCGAGTAGTAGTTGGAAAGCGCGTCGACCCAGACATAGAGCACGTGCTCGGGATCGTCCGGTACCGGGATCCCCCAATCGAACGTCGAGCGCGAAATCGAGAGGTCGCGGACTTCGTCGTCGAGCCGCGCCAGAATCTCGCGGCGGCGCTCGTCCGGGTAAATGAACCCGGGATTGGCCTCGATATGGGCGCGCACCTGATCGCGGTACTTGCCGAGCTTGAAGAAGTAGGAGTCCTCTTTGATGACGGTGGTCGGCCGCTCGTGGATCGGACATTTACCGTCGACCAGCTCCGACGCGGTCAGGAACTTCTCACACGAGATGCAGTAGTCGCCCTCGTAGTGGTCCTTGTAGATATCGCCGGACTCCTTGAGCCGCCGGTAGAGATCTTCGGCAAACTCGTGATGGCGATCCTCCGAGGTTCGAATGAAGTCGTCGTGCGATATTTCGAGCTTGTCGTAGAGCGCGCGAAACACACCCGCTTTCTCGTCGACGAAGGACTGCGGGTCGGTGCCCGCGTTGTCCGCCGCCTCCTGAATCTTCTGACCGTGCTCGTCGAGCCCGATCAAGAAGTGCGTATCGATCCCACGCAAGCGGGCGGCCCGCGCATAGAAGTCGGCGACCACCTTTTCATACGCGTGCCCCATGTGCGGCACGCTGTTCGGGTAGTCGATCGCGGTCGTAATGTAGAATCGATTCGAGCTCATCGCCGAAAGAAGTACCCTGGAAAGCCGAGGTGTTCCAGATCCGGTCGATGATCGTGGAGCCGCCAAGTCCGCCGGATTCGGAGCGGCGGCGGCCCAAGGGCCGCCCTACAGC
>JANQHZ010001011.1 GCA_028282445.1 Candidatus Binatia bacterium
TCAAACCACCGGCCCGATCGACTTCAGCGAGGCCGACCTCTGTCCGAACGGCCCCGGGGCACCGGGCGGTCCGCAGATGCTGTCGCCGGCCGCTATCCACCCGATCGAAGTTCAGTCCGCATCGGGTGCGACCGATGCTTCGCGAACACGCGCGTTGCTGCGATTCATGTGCGAAAGGCGCGGCGCGATCTTCTACAACGATGTGCCCACCTTTCCCCCGATTCCTCCGGATCCGAGCCTAGCGGTATTCCAAACCAACTACTCGCCAAACTTCGCTTCTCCGCAGCGGGTGTATCGTCGGGTGGGAGAGGACACCTCCGGCGACGGGGTGGTGGACGCGTCCGACATCAATCTCGATGTCTGTCCGGTTGGCAGCGTTCCGCCTCCGCCTTTGGGTAGCGGTGCCGCTCCGCCCTGGCACAACGCCGCGACCTGCCCGCCGTTTACGGATCCCCCGGCGCAGCACTCGTGGTACTCGGACATGGACTACCGACGAGGGGGTTTCTTCAATCACCGCGAGCAGCAGTGGATGTACCTGCTCAACGTAAACTTGCGCGCGCTGATCGAATGGAATGCGCTCAACGGCGACGCCCTGTTCCCGCACGCCGACGCGACCAACGGCGGATTGGTCGTCTTCTTGACGGTACAGGGACCGCTTTCCGGTGCCGCCAACAACTACGGAGTGCGGGTCTTCGATTCGGCGGATCTGGATACGGCCAACACGACTTTCCCTCCCGGCGTTACGGACCCGACCGGAGTCTCGGTCGTCAGCGACCAACTCGCCATCGTCCAGGGCAACTTCAACAGCGTCGACAAGTATCCCGCTGCCATCATGGCCGATGCCGTTCACATCTTGTCGCAGGGGTGGGAAGTTCCAACCGCACCCGTGATCGACGCCAACGTTCCGCGCAACGACCTCAAGAGCACCTACACCCTGGCCAGCTCGATTCGCGACGTGCCCGACGCGGATGATCCCGGGGGGGCGACGTTCACTGGCGCGAGCGCGTTTCGCATCAACGCGGCGCTGCTCTTTGGTTTGGGGCCGAGCACTCTCGATACGAATTGGTACAACGGTGGTCTCGAAAATTTCGCCCGCGGTCTCGAGAGCTGGGACGGGCGGACACTGATCTACCGCGGCTCTTTCGTCAGCCTCGGCGAGCCTCTCTACAAGAACAACGACTGGCACTGCGGCTCGGGCGACGCCTGCAATATCTACGATCCGCCCCTGCGCAACTTCGACTACGACGTCGACTTCGATGCGGTAGAGAACCTCCCGCCGATGACGCCGCGTTTCGTCTACCTGCAGCAGCGCATGTACACACGCTTCTACGAGTGAAATCGGCAAGCGGGAGCCTGTTGCCCGCCGCTTCCACCCGATGGTGATCGTTCGAAGAGCTGCCCGCCGGCGTTGCCGATGTCTAGCGGTAGGTGAACTCGCTGGTCACGCGGTTGGAGTCGCGCACTTCGAGAGTGCCGTCGTCTCGCAGCATCTCGAGGGAGAATAGGCGCAAGGTTTCGACCCGGTGCGGCACCAAAGTATCGAGCTCGGCGTCGACGATCAGCTTGGAGGTAGCGACCACGCTGCGCAGCTCCGGCGCGCCCTTGGGTCCCCAGTCCTTGATTCCCAGCATCTTCCCGATGTTGGGCAGCGTGGCTGCGCGCAGCTCGGCGGCGTCCGGTTCGCGTGTCATCCAAAGTCGCACGCAGTTGCGGGGGCCGCCCCGATTGCACTCGCCGATCGGTTTCATCGAAATCTTGACCTCTGTCTTGAGGGGCGTGTCGACGAAGCCCGACGGTTCGCTGTCGACGGTCGTCGTCTTGGTCTCACCGGGTACCAAGGTCTGGCCGATCCAGCTTCCGATCAGATGGCTCCACTCCGATCCGGCGCGCGCTTTCAGGTAGCGCTCGCTGGTGATGGTTTGGGCCAGAACCTCGAGTCCCTGTCGCTCCTTGTCGGGTGCCGTCTCGATATGCCGCTGCAAGGGCGGCATCATCTCGCGCAGGGTGTCCAAACCGATGACCTTGGCGAGCTCGCCGTTCTTGTCGACGGTGAAGCCGGGGCGGTAGGCGAGGATTCGGTCGACCGCGGGCACCGAGCGCTCGGAGCCGGAACGCACGACCTGAAAATTCTCAAAGGCGATCGAGGTCTCCTCGCCGCTATCGCGGACGTCCATCGTGTAGGTCGACACGAGATCCTGCACGCGCGACTGCCCGCCGATCGACTGCGACTTGACCGCGGTGGAGCGAACGTCCGCTTGCAGGCCCATCGGCCAAGCGTACTTCAGGGTGACGGCTGCCGCCGAGCCTCCCTCGCTCGTGCCCGGTGCGCCGGCATCTCCGCTCTGGGCCGCGCACGACACCAGCGTGCAGAGCGCGATCGGCAGCCCGAGCCGGGCCGTTTTGCGCAGTGTGGAATTCAAAGTCACCATAGCTTCCTTTCGAGTGTGCCGAGACTAACGAGGATGCCTATCGAATGCCACGTGTCCATGCATGTCGGCTATGAGGCTCGTGCGGGCGGGGGCTGACAATGCTCGCACCAAAAGGTCAGACGTTCGCCGTCCGGCGTGGGCTCGCCCTGGCGCCGCCGTACCGGTCTACCGCAGCGCCGGCAGGGGCGCCCGGCGCGCCCGTACACCCAGAGCTCGCGACCGGGCCGGGGGTCCCCGGTCGTGACGCGCTGGCTGCGGCCTCGGTTGGCTTCGAGGAGTCGTCGGGTGAGGTCTACGATGCGCTCCGGCTCGGCGATGTTGGCCACGCTCGTCCACGGGTGCAGCCCGCGCAGAAAGCATATCTCGCAGCGGTATACGTTGCCGGGGCCGGCCATCACCGACTGGTCGAGCAGCGCCGCCGAGATGGTTCGGTCGCCGTCGCGAGTCAGCCGCCGCAGGGCTTCGTCGGCGTTCCAGCTGTCGCCGAGAGGGTCCGGGCCGAGCGTGTCGACCACCCGCCGTTCGCCGTCTCGATCGACCAGCTCGAGGACCGGCAGCTGGAATCCGACAGCCGTCCAGTCGGAACTTTCCAGCACGACGCGCGCCTGCCAGGCGGGGCGGCCGCGCCACTTCTCACCGGGGCGGTAGAGGTGCCAGGCGCCGTCCATCTTGAAGTGGGTGTGGATGCGGACGTCGCCGGTCAGTTGGAAGAACAGGTGCTTTCCGCGCGCAACGACCGCCTCCACCGTTTTTCCGGCGAGGTCTACCGTGGCGAGGCGCGGTACACGGAAGTCGGTCTTGCGCAACGGCTTCCCGGCGAGGGCCGCGTGCAAACGCTGGGCAGCGAGGTAGACCGTGTCGCCTTCAGGCACGCAGCTCGTAGCCTCGATGGGTTGCGACGAACCCGGCGTCCTCGAGTAGCTCGGCGAGGTCGCTCTCGCGCACGGAGCGTCCGTCGACCCGCTGGATTTCGAAGCGCGACAGGAAGCCTCGGCGGATCCAATCGGCGAGCGCCGACAGAGCGGCGCGAATGCGAGCGGGATCGTCCGAATACGACAGCGCCGTTCGCCCGCCGCGTTCGATGTACAAAACCAATTTGCCGGCGACCAGCACGACGACCGCGCCCGCCTTGCGGCCGGCGCGTTGGGCGCCCTCGCTGACCCGATCCGGCCAGGGGAGGGCGGCGCCGTAGGGATTGGCTGGGTCGACGGCGGAGAGTGCGACGGCGCGTGTCTCGTCGTCGTTTGGCGCTGCCAGGTTGCGCATTCGATCGACAGCCCCGGAGAGGGCGAACTGCGCGCCGCCGAGACCCTCGACGAAGTAACCGCGCCGACACGAGCCCCGTTCCTCGAGTGCCTTCAGGATCGGGTAAACCGAAGCGAATCCTCCCGCGCGCTCGGCGGCGAGGGCGCCTCGCAACAGGACTCCGTGGCGGCGGAGAAGCTGTTCGGCGACCGCGTGGCGCCGCCGGGTCGGGTTCTCGCAGCGAGCGGGCGACAGGCTCCAGCGCCCGGCCGCGGCCGGCGGGCCGGTTCGGCTCGGTAGCCGCGGTCGGCGTCGGGTC
>JANQHZ010000807.1 GCA_028282445.1 Candidatus Binatia bacterium
GGACTCGGCACCGGGTCGAACCGTGTCGAGATCAACATCCGCTGGGCTGCGATCAACGACGTCGTCTTCGTCTACGACCCGGCGCTGGATCTTCTCTTCGCACAGGTGGTCAATGAGAACGGAACCTACAACTTGACCTACCAGAACCTGACCCAATCGATCGCCGACCGAACCAGCGGCGACTACCTGCCGTCCGACATGAACATCATGCAGCTGACCGTCGCCAACCGCGACCAGGGCACCACCGTCAACTTCAACAACGTCCTGCTCAACTCGACGCCGCTCGGCGACTTTATCGGCGTCGGCTTCCTCGACTGGATGATCGAAGATTTCTGTTTCGGCGCGGGCTTCGTGCTGCAGGGGACGATCGAGCTCGGTGGAACCTTCAGCAACTACCAGGAGCTCAGCGCGGTAAAGATTCGCACGGGCGTCGAGGAGGACTTCGGCCTCAACTGCGCCGCGCCCCAGGTCTGCGGTAACGGTTCGCTCGAAGGCGACGAAGAGTGCGACGACGGCAACACCGACGGCGGCGACTGCTGCTCGGCCCAGTGCACCTTCGAAAGCGCGGGTAGCTCGTGCGGCGATGGCGACCTGTGTAACGGCGACGAGGTCTGCGACGGCGCCGGGACTTGCCAAGCCGGCGTCGCGCTCGACTGCAACGATCAGAACCTGTGCACCGGCGACAGCTGCGATCCGCAGCTCGGCTGCGTCAACTCCACCGACCCGGTCGAATCGTGTCGCAACGCCGGCGCCGCGGTGCTGGTCATCGTCGACAAGGAAAAAGATCGACGCGACCGTATCGCCTGGCGATGGACCAAGGGCGCAACCACCAGCCTGGCCGACTTCTCCGACCCGATGCACACAGCCGAGTACGCCGTGTGCATCTACAGCGCGGGCACCGCCAACGGCGTCGGCCGTATCGAGATTCCGCCCGGCACGCGCGACTGGAAGGCCTTGGGCGATAGCGGCTTCCGTTACAAAAATCGTCGCGGTGAAGCCGACGGTATCCGCTCCGTCATCCTGCGCTCACACGACGACGACCGCGCCCGCGCGAGGTTCGACGGCAAGGGCGAAAACCTCCCCGACCTGGCCCTACCGCTCGAGCTCCCGGTCACCGTCCAGCTGGTCAACGACGAAACCGGCATCTGCTGGAGCGCGACCTACGAAGAGGCCGACGTCCGCGACAACCGGCCCGACCGCTTCAACGCCCGCGCCAGATAGCCCAAGCACCCACGGCGGCGCGGTCGCTCATACGACCGCGCCGCCGCAAGACGATCGAGACGGGCCGGCCGCGCAGTCTCGCGATCACTTCTTGTGGCAGTCGCCGCAGGCCTTCACATCCGCCACCGAGGCGGCAACTTTGCCGTTCATCTCCGTCTTGCCGTTGTGGCACGCACCGCAAGACTGCCCCTGCGCCATCTCCGCCATGGTCACCGCCTTGCGAGGCTCATCCGGCTTCCGCCGCATCGGAAACAGCGGCGGCTGCGTCATGTGACACGGCTGGCAGTCGAGCTTCTCCTGCCCAAACAACTCCCGGTGCTCGTCGTGACTGAACACGACTTTGCCGTGTTGCGCCGCCCAAGCGGGATCGTCGTACACATGAACCGACTCCCCGGGCTTCACGCTCTCGGCGGCCACACCCGACGAACCGAGAAACGCCAAAACCGACACGACACCGACCAACAGCAGAGACCGAACAGCAGCTCTCTTCATGACCACCTCCTACCGAGGTTTCTAATGATGCGGGATGTTGCACAAAATTCCAAACACCGACCCGGCCAGGTGCGGCGATACTTTGTTTCTATGCATACAGTATCTATTATATATAGCAGTCAGTCATTGACCGAACCTCGGATCATTTGTTTAGCTACGCGAAGCTTGGCAGGGGGGATACATGAGCGTCGGATCGCGAATCGCACAGCCGGACGAAGACAGCACGCAATCAAGCCAGCCAAACGCCAGCGACTGGCAAGCGCAGCTCGACACCTTCGTCGGCCGCGAACGCGAGATGCAGATCCTCCAGTCGCGAATCGACGAGGCAA
>JANQHZ010001059.1 GCA_028282445.1 Candidatus Binatia bacterium
GGCTGCGATTGCATCGCGGGCGGTGTGGCCGTCGTCGAGTCCGGCGTAGCGGCCGAGCAGGTGGATTGCATCGCATACGCCGACCACGAGGACGAGCGGCGGAAGGATCTGGGTCAGGCTGTTTTGCTCCCATCCGAGCCAGCCCATCAGCCCGATCGTCCATAGGATCGCCAGGCCCACCGATGCCAATGCTACGGTGGCCGCGGCGGGGGAGCCGAAGAGGAGCGCCAGCGCGACGGCGATCAGCACTACCATGACGGGAATGATCCTCCGCGAGCTCCTCTCGAGGTCAGCTCCGGCGACCACGAACTCCACCGGCCCGCCCACGAAGTAGAACTCGAATCCGCGAGCTTCGTATTCCGCTACGGCTGCGCGTACCGCAGTGTATACCTCGGTCGCGGTGTCGCTCGCCGAATCGCGCAGGTGGACGACCATCGCCGCCGCTTTTCCGTCGGCGGAGACGATACGACCGATCCAGCTCGGGTCCTCCAGTGCCTGGGCCCTTAGGTTGTCGATATCCGTGGCTAGAGATCCGTTGCGAACCAGATGCCGCATTTCCGGAAATCCGATGGCCTGTCGCGCCAACACCGGAGTCGTAGCTGGCGAGTCGACCTCGAGGACGGAGTCGAGCGCGGTGAGCCGTCGCGCGACGTCGTCCGCCATCGCGAGCGATGTGTCGTCGAGGGCGTGTTCGCAGCCGTCGCTCACGTCACAGGACCACACCGTGAGCAGGGGGAGGCCGCCGCCAAAGCGGCGGACGAAATCGTCGAGATCCCTCACTGCCGGGTGATGAGCCCCGAGGAAAGCTCTGTAGCCGACCGCGGTCTCGACCCGGACGGCGCCGAGTGCGGCGACGACGGTGACGAGAACGATGGCGGCGGTGGCGGCGCGGGGTGCGGTCAGCGCAATGCCGGTCCAGGTGGCGGGATGGATCCACTTCA
This sequence comes from Candidatus Binatia bacterium, assembly GCA_028282445.1. Lineage (GTDB taxonomy): Bacteria > Desulfobacterota > Binatia > HRBIN30 > CADEER01 > CADEER01. Next base: position 942 of record JANQHZ010001059.1, read on the forward strand.
TGGTCAGAGTCGAGGATCAGGCTGCGGCCGACCGCTGGCGGTCGCCGCTCCTCATCGGGGAAGGGAGGGTCGCCGGACCGTCTTGGCGACTACCGCCGCGGCACTCAATGGTCGGTGTACTCGCCGAGGACGCAGCTAAACCCTGCCGGCGGTTCGGTGAGGACGAAGTCGCTGGGGTCGCTTCCCTTTGGATGCGATAGCAGTGTCTCGACCAGCCACGGGGTCATGGCGGTCGGCCAGATGTGTCCGTGGGTTCCGCTGCAGGAGACCGTCACGACGTTCGGCTGTGCCGCGTAGTAGACCGATGCCATCTTGGTTTCGGGGTCGTAGTCCGCGATCGGGTTGTTGGCCGGCCATACGTCGGTGGGGCCGCCCCAGATGACGATTACGATCGAACCGTCCATTTCGATCGATGTCGCCGGCTCGACGAGACCGTTGTACCAGTTGCCCGAAGCCGAGACTCCGCCGGCGAAGAAGTGGGAGTTGAAATTCATGCTGCGGTTGGTGAACGACCCGCCGGCGGAAATCCCGCCGACGTAGATGCGATCCGCATCGACCTGCCACTCGGTGGCGATACAGCGCACCATCGCTTCGACGAAGCGGACGTCGACCTCCTCGTCGTCGATCGGACCGCTGATCGAGCCGTCCCACCAAGGCTCCCAGATCCGACCGTCGGTGCCGATGCCGGCGCATGGGGTGCCGTTCTGGCTGCAGGTGCGGACCGGCACCGCGACAATCCACCCCTCTTCGGGAAGCAGATCGAGCTCGGATTGAGCGGCGAATCCGAGCTCGGACTGCACCGTACCGGTGAGCGAAACGAAAAGCGGTCGCGGTTCTTCGAGGTCGTCCGGCAGCATCACGTGAAACTCTCGGTCGACACCATCGGACGGAAACCCGACGTTCTCACCTGAACGCGGCGTAAAGCCGACCGGGCACGCCCCTTGGAGCGCGGTTGCGCCGCTACCGCTATCGTCGTCGTCGCCGCAGGAGACAAGGGCGCACAGCGCCGAGGCGAGCAGAGCGAGTACTAGGTTCGAGATTCTCATGGTCGAGGTCCTTCCGCCGAGCTCAACAGTGTCGCACGGTCGCCGTCGCACGGGCAAATTCGCGGGGCGGTGTCGCTGTGCTGTTTGACCAATCTGAGCGGCGGGCAGGTCGATGTGCTTCAGCTTTTCGGCTCGCCCGGCCGTAGGTCGGTTTTCAACTCGAGCTTGCGGTCGGCGCTCGATTGACCGACCTGCAGGCTCACGGGGACGTCCTCGACCAGCCACTCTTCGCCGGCGCGGATGGCCAACTGCCGCAGGTCGAGCGCGATAGTCGTCGTGGCAGATTCGCTGGCGCGGACGTGTACGCGGCGAAATCCGACGAGGCGTCGCGGCGGTCGCGGCTGCGCGGAACCTGGAACCGAGGCGTAGACCTGAACGACCGTCGCGCCGTCGCGCGCTCCGCGATTTGCGACGCGCGCTGCCACAGTCGGTGGGGTGGATTCGAGTAGCACCGCCTTTTCGATGTCGAGCTCGCTGTAGCCGAGCCCGAAACCGAAGGGCAGGTGTGCCGGGTTTTCGTCGGCATCGAGCTTCCACTGGCCGTGCAAGAGCTCGTAGGTCTCGGCGGGCGCGTCGGGGTCGAAGTGGACCAGATGAGATTCGTCGGTCGGGATGGCGAAAGGCAGCCGCCCGCCCGGTTCTTCGTTGCCGAAGAGAACGTCGGCGAGCGCATGGCCTCCTTCCATGCCCGGGTACCAGAGCATCAAGGTGGCGGCGGTGCGATCGATCCACGGCATGGTTACGGCCGAGCCTGCCATGACGCAGACGATGGTTCGCGTGCTCTGTGCGCATGCGGCTTCGATCAGGGCGACGTCGTCGTCGCTGAGCGCGAGCGATCTACGATCTCCGCCGGACGCAAAGTCGATGTCGTCGGAGACCAGATCGCGCGACGCTTCTTCGCGGCGTTCCGCCATGCGAGCGAACGCCTGGTCGCGCTCCTCGTCGTTGGCGAAGCCGAGCTCGGGGTCGTCCATCGGGGGGAAGAGGTGCATCAACTGCGCCACCGCGGACTGGTCGAGGTACTCGCCCTCGTCGTGCTTGGTGAGACCGACTAAGACGATCGTCGCATCGGCGTCGGTCGCGCTCGCGACGTCGCGCTCGCTATGGGTGACCTCGCAGTCGGGGAGGGCGGCTCGGATACCGTCGAGCGGCGTAACCGCGCTGGACGGAATTGCGTTGCTCGATCCGCCGTCACCGAGATTGACGGTGGCGGCCAACTTTCCGAGTACGGCGACGCGCCGCAAGCGCGCCGCTTCGAGCGGAAGGCAGCCGTCGTTGCGCAGCAGGACCATCGACGAGACGGCGACTTGGCGAGCGAGAGCGCGGTGCGCGTCGCACTCGACTACGGAGGTCGCCGGCTGTTTCGCGATTCGATCCGCAAAGCGCAAGAAGGTGGCGATCGTTTCCCGCACCAGGTCGTCGACGATATCGAGGGCGAGCCGACCCGAGTCGACCGCTTCCCGCAGGGTGCGCGCTCGTTGCTGGCGGAAGGGCATCTCGATGTTGAGTCCGGCCTCGACCGAGGCAACCGGGTCGCGCAACCCAAACGTGAAATCGGACGTGACGAAGCCGTCCCAACCCCACTCGTTCCGCAGGATGTCGCGCAAGAGCTCGCTGTTCTCGCCGCACCATCGGCCGCGCACGCTGTTGTAGGCGCTCATGACACTGGCGACGCCTTCCTCCGCAACGCGTCGGAAATGGGGCAAGTACACCTCGTGCAGGGTGCGATCGTCGACCTCTACATCGACGGTGAAGCGGGCGTTCTCCATCGAGTTCAGGGCGAAGTGCTTCATGCAGGCCATGACGTGGCGTTGCAGGCCGCGGGTCAGCGCGGCGGCCATCTCTCCGACGTGATGCGGATCTTCGCCGTAGGTTTCCTGCGCGCGGCCCCAGCCAGGGTGACGCAGTAGGTTCATGCAAACCGCGCCGGTGTAGGTGGCGCCGCGCGCCCGCAGCTCGGCACCGATCGCCTCGCCGATTCGCTCCTCCAGGTCGGGGTCGAAGCTCGCCCCACGCGCCATCGACACCGGGAATGCGGTTGCCGGTGCGATGACGCAGCCGCGCGGGCCGTCGGCGAAATCGAGTCCGGGTATGCCGAGTCGCTCCACCGCGGCTGCAGGCCAAGGGTGGGAGATGTAGCCACCGGAGGTCATGTCGAGCGTGCCGGGCCAGAATGGCGTGTCGCCGTCGAGG
>JANQHZ010001074.1 GCA_028282445.1 Candidatus Binatia bacterium
GAAAGAGGCGGCGAGAAATGCGCTCGACAAGTACGGCACCGGCTGCGCCGGATCGCGCTTGCTGAACGGAACCCTCGACCTCCACCTCGAGCTCGAAGACAAGCTCGCCAAGCTGGTCGGGAAAGAAGCCGCTCTGGTCTTCTCCACAGGCTTCATGGTGAACCAGGGAGTGCTGTTCTCGATGGTCGGCCGCAGGGACACGACGATCATCGACCGCACCAATCACGCGTCGATCATCGACGGAACCCGCATGACCTTCGGAAAAGTCCGAAAGTTTCGCCACAACGACATGGAGTCTCTCGAACAGACACTGGCGCGCTGCGACAGCGACGGCAAGCTGATCATCGTGGACGGCGTTTTCTCAATGCACGGAGATATCGCCAAGGTGCCGGAGATCCTCGAGTTGGCGGAACGACACGACGCCACCGTAATGATCGACGACGCCCACGGCGTCGGCGTGCTCGGCGCTCAGGGTCGCGGCACCGCGAACCACTTCGGCGTGACCGACCGTGTCCACTTGGTGATGGGCACGTTCAGCAAGTCGCTGGCCTCAGTTGGAGGCTTCGTCGCCTCCGACGCCGAGACCATCGACTACATCAAGCACACCGCGCGCTCGCTGATTTTCTCCGCGAGCATGCCTCCGGCGTCTTGCGCATCGGTTTCCGCCGCGGTCGACGTGATGCTCGAGGAGAAGTGGCGCCTCGAGCAGCTGTGGCAGAACACCGATGTCATGATGACACGTCTGCACGAAGCGGGCTTCGACACCGGCCCGTCCGCGACCCCGATCATCCCGATCGTCGTCGGCGAGGACGCCGTCGCCTTCGCGATGTGTCGTCGCCTCTTCGAAGAGGGCGTTTTCGTCAATCCGGTCGTCTCACCCGCGGTCGAGAAGGGCGACGCGCTGATCCGCTTGAGTCTGATGGCGACCCATACCGAGGAGGACGTCCACCGGGCCATGGATATCGTCACCCGGGTCGGTCGAGAGCTCGGCGTCGTGCAGGCGTTGGCGTCCTGACCTGGAAGACAAGATAATTCTCACCACAGAGTCACAGAGGACACAGAGAAAGCACGGACGAAGCAGGCATCGGATCTTGAAGGGCGAAAATCATCAATAGTGACCTTCCGGGCAGCGGGGTATCCCGTCGAATCCTTCGCTCTCTGTGTCCTCTGTGACTCTGTGGTGAAATTTTCGTCTCTTTGAGCTTAGACGACCGCTCACCACCGCGGCACACGCCGTCAGCTCGGCGGCGCCGACCGGTCCCGTTGAAATTGCTCGAGAGGCCGATCGATCAGCCAACGAACCAGACGAGGAAAGTGCCTGTACATCGTGTAGGTGAGCCGCGAGTCGAAGCCGGCCAAGATGTGAAACTTCTCCCTGCGGATGCCGTCGAGCAGGGTGGCAGCGACCGCTTCGGCGCTCATGACCTTCACTTTGCCGGCGATGGCCTTGGTCTCGGCCGGCTTGATCTCGTTCTCTTGCGCCAATTGGGGCGTATCGGTGTCGCCCGGAAACATCACCGAAACCACAACTCCATGGGCGAGCATCTCCTGACGCAAGCACTCGGAAAAACCCGTGACCGCATGCTTGCTCGCCGCGTAGGCCGTGTACCCGTAGATCCCCATGAACCCGAGGAGAGACGAGACGTTGGCAATGTGTCCGCTGCCCTGCTCGACGAAGTAGGGGAGAAACGCTCGCGTACAATGAACCGTCCCGAAGTAGTTGATTTCCATCATGCGCTCGTAGACCTCGTCGGACGTCTCGGCCACGGTCGCGGGATGCGCGACCCCGGCGTTGTTGATGAGCACGTCGATGCCGCCGAGAGTCTCGACCGCCTCCTTCGCAACCGAGCGCATTCGATCCGGATCCGAGACGTCGCAGCCGATTGCGAACACCGAGCGGCCCGTCCCTGCGTGGATCTCGTCCGACGCCGCTTGCAGGCGATCCACGCCACGGGCCGCGATCGCCACCTGCGCCCCCGACTGCGCCAGCAGCCCGGCAGCGGCCTTGCCGATGCCACTCGAGCCGCCGGTAACGAATACCTTCTTGCCGGCGTACCAGGGGAAAGGCGCCTCGGGCATCTTCGTCATGGTTTCGTCCTCAATCATCGGGGCCGACAATGACGCCGGGCCCGGATCCTCTCATCAACGGGGCTACTGTCGCGCCCCGCCGACTTTGCGTAGAGTCGGGTTCGCCGGGAGCGACTCGCATATGGTATTCCCAATTCTCTATACGACGACCGCGCCGCCTGCGAAGACGGCACCGATGTACGCGGCCGAGTCGGCGCGCCACCGCAAAACACCGATGACCTACGAACTGT
>JANQHZ010001082.1 GCA_028282445.1 Candidatus Binatia bacterium
CTTCGGCCACGGTCACGCGCTGCACCAGGAGCTCGTCCATGTGCCCCTCCTGCTTCATCACCCAAAGCTGCTTCCCATGGCGCGCCGCATCTCGACGCCGGTGTCGCTGGTCGACGTCACCCCGACCGTCCTCGAGTTGGTCCTGGGCGAGTCCAGCGGCGATGTCGACGGAGTCTCCCTCGCACCGCTCATCCGCGGAGAAGGCACGACGCCCGACCGGGTCATCTTCAGCGAGCTCGGGACGATGACCGCCGCGCTTCGCGACGGAAAGAAGGTCGTCCGCAGCAACTCCGAGAAGAACCGGAACGAGTGGGCCTTCGATCTCACCAGCGACCCGGACGAGGCGGGCAAGATCGAACCGGAGGCGCCATGGGCGCGCCGGCTCTCGGACTCGATCGATGAGCACCTGCGCAAGCGGGCCGCCGACACGGGAGATCACGGCACCCTCGACCCGGCCATCGAAGAGCGCGTGCGCGCCCTGGGGTACTGAGGAACGCAGCCCGCCTCAGGCGAAGGTACGTTGGAAGAGAGAGGCGATCGCCTTCTCCCCCGCGTCGTTTAGGAGACGCGTGCCGGTCCCGCAGAAATGCGGCTCGCGGATCACCGGATCCGCGCACGACTCGAAGTCGCTCCCCGACCAGTGGAACCAGGCTCCCTGGTCCTGGTCGAATACGTACAGTGACTTGTTGCAGAGCTTGGCGAACTCCGCGCCCCAGCCGGTGCCGCCCTTGACCGTCTTGTCGTCGAGAATCTTGCCGATGACGAAGACTTCCTGGCCGCTGTTCACCTGGTGCCAGATGGTCTGAAGGATCTTCTTGAAGAGCGGCGTGTCCTTGTAGGTCCGGTGCATGAGCTGGCTGACGTAGGTCAGACTCACATCGCCCCGCTTGAGCTCCTCGTGGGTCAGCACCCGGATGCCGCGACTGCGCGCGTCGCGGTGCCCCTCGAAGGTGAAATTGACTTCGTCGACCCCGAATTTCTCGGCTGCGGCACCGAACGCCGCTTCCGAACCGGCGGCCGCTCCGCTGAAAAGGACACAATCTTCTGGCTTCACCGCATACCTCCTGGAATCGAGCCTGCCGAGGACTGTAGCTCAGCCGAAAGCCCACGTCACCTGGGCAACCCCCGAAGTCGTCAGGCGCCGGCGCGCGTGATAGTGCGAGGTCATGGCAGGCCGGGACGGGGCGACCGACGAACGCAATGGCTTTCTCGTGGTCTTCGAGGGAATCGACGGCACCGGAAAATCGACCCAGGCGAGCTTGCTGCAGGACTTCCTGGAAACCCAGGGCCTAGAGGTGGTGCGTTCGCGCGAGCCCACGCAAGGACCCTACGGCAAGATGCTGCGAGAATCGGCGACCTCGGGGCGGCGTTCTCCCGAAGAAGAGCTGGAGTTGTTCATGCGCGACCGCCGCGAGCACGTCGAGCAGCTCATCCGCCCTGCCCTACGGTCCGGCAAAGCCGTCATCATCGACCGCTACTACCTTTCGACAGCCGCCTACCAGGGCGCGCGCGGCCTCGACCCGGAAACCATCCTTCGGCAAAACGAAGCCTTCGCGCCGCAACCCGATATCGTGCTCTTGCTCGAGCTGAACGCTCGCGACGGTCGGCGGAGAATCCACGGACGCGGCGATGGGGACGGCGATCTGTTCGAGGAAGAAGCTGAGTTGAGTCGGGTCGCCGAAGTCTTCGCCGCGCTCGACCGCCCCTACATCCACCGCATCGACGGGTCCGGTTCGATCGGCGAGATCCACGAGCTGGTGCGCGGCGCGGTCGTGTCGCACCCAGCCTTCAGAAGGTTGAGACGCGCCAGCTAGCCTCCGGCTCGGAAGGCTAGCCTTCGACGTTGCGCTTCTTGGGTCGGATCGCCTGTCGCAGGATCCGCTTGCGTAGGCGGATCGATTGCGGCGTCACTTCGACGAGCTCGTCGTCGCCGATCCACTCGATGCAGTCCTCGAGTCCGAGCTCGCGGTGCGGCGTGATCACCACCGCCTCGTCGCGGCCCGAGGCCCGGACGTTGGTCAGCTTTTTCTCGCGACACACGTTGACGTTGAGCTCGGAGTCGCGGGCGTACTCGCCGATCACCATACCCTCGTAGACCTTGGTTCCCGGCGGAATGAACAAGATGCCGCGCTCCTGCATGTGAAAGATCGCGTACGGAGTCGCGACACCTTCGCGATCGGCGACCAACGCGCCGTTGGTACGTGACTGGATCGAGCCCTGCCACTCGGCCCAGCCGTCGAAGAGCGCGTTCATGATCCCGGTGCCGCGGGTTTCGTTGAGAAAGCGCGAGCGAAAGCCGATCAGCCCGCGTGACGGGACCGAGAACTCGACCCGCACGCGCCCCGAGCCACCGTGCGCCATCTTGGTCATTTTGCCGCGGCGCACCGCCAGCAGCTGGGTGACTACGCCGACGTAATCCTCCGGTACGTCGATCACCAGCTGCTCCATCGGCTCCTGCACCGCCCCGCCGACCTCGCGCGTCACCACGGTCGGCTTCGACACCTCGACCTCGTAGCCTTCGCGACGCATGGTTTCGATCAGGATCGCGAGCTGCAATTCACCGCGACCGGTGACTTTGATCGCCTCGCCGGCGCCCGCCTCTTCGATCCGGATACTGACGTTGCGGCGCTGCTCCTGAAACAGGCGGTCGCGCAGTTTCCTCGATGTAACGTATTCGCCTTCGCGCCCGGCCCAGGGCGACGTATTGGCGCCGAAGAACATCGCGATCGTCGGCTCGTCGACACGGATCGCGGGCAGCGGACGGGGGTCGTCGACCTCGGTGACGGTATCCCCGATCCAGACCTCCTCCACGCCGGCGATGGCGGCGATGTCGCCCGCTTCGACTCGATCCACCGGGGTGCGCTGGAACCCGCGCCAGTTGTAGAGCTTGGTGACTTTCACCGGCTGCGGCTCGCCGTCTTCTTGGCACAGCGCATAGGTGGCGCCCGAGTCGATCGAGCCGTTGACGACCCTGCCGATCGCGAGCCGCCCGACGTAGTCGTCGTAGTCGAGGTTGTTGCACTGAAACTGCAGGGGCGCCGACGCCGCCCCGCCCGGGCCCGGCAGGTGTTCGAGGATGAGATCGAAGAGCGGCTCCAGGTTCTCGCCCGGCCTTTCGAGGTCGCGGGTGGCAGTTCCGGTGCGCGCGTTGGTGTACACGACCGGGAAGTCGAGCTGGTCCTCATCGGCGTCGAGGTCGATGAACAAGCTGTATATCTCGTCGAGCACCTCGGCCGGTCGTGCGTCGTCGCGGTCGATCTTATTGACGCAAACGATCTGCGGGAGCCCGGCGGCGAGCGCCTTCTGCAGAACGAAGCGAGTCTGCGGCAGCGGTCCCTCGGACGAATCGACCAACAGCATGACGCCGTCCACCATTGCCAAGGTACGCTCGACCTCACCGCCGAAATCGGCATGTCCCGGGGTGTCGACGACGTTGATCCGCACGTCCTTGTAGGAAACCGCGGTGTTCTTAGCGAGAATCGTGATACCACGCTCGCGTTCGAGCGCGTTCGAGTCCATCACGCGATCTTCCACCTGCTGATTGGCGCGAAACGTGCCGCTCTGGTGCAGCATTGCATCGACCAGCGTCGTCTTCCCGTGGTCGACGTGGGCAATGATGGCGATGTTGCGCAGGTCGCTTCTGTTTTCCGTAGACGAGGACAAATTGGGGCTCCGCGATCGTTGACCGAGAGCGCTACCACCGCCGTCGCCCGGTTGCGATGGGGGTATCGCCGCCGCTCAGAAACGAAACGTCAGCTCGCCGCCGTAGGTGCGCGGTGGCGCCGTGAAGCGCGCCGTATTGCCGTATAGGTTGGCGAAGCTGATACCGCCCGTGAAGTAGGTCTCGTCGAGCAAGTTGCGACACCAGGCGGCGAGCGTCACCGATCCATCCCAGAGCTCGTAGCTCAAGCGCGCGTCGAGCAAGTTGTAACCGGACTGTGAGAGCGACTTCACTTCCGGGCCGGCGTAGCGAACCGCGCTCTGGTAGTACCAGTCGATTCGCGGTACGACCTCGCCGGCCAACGGGCCGTCGAGATCGACGTCGACGACGTACTCGACCGTGAGGTTGGTCTGCAGATCGGGAACGTTCGGCAGCGCCTCGCCCGCGCGATCGCGCGTCCGTTGAGCGAGACCGTCCTCCGAACTCGGGAACTCGTCGAACTTGGCGTCGAGCAGCCCGAGCGAGCCGGTCACCGTCAGCGAAGCGGTCGGACGCGCGCTCAACTCCAGCTCCAATCCCCGGATCGTGGACTCGCCAGCGTTGGTGACGAAGCGGGTGTAGGAAAGCCCGGACGACCGAGCTTCGACTACCTGCATATCGGTGTAGTCGGCGTGGAAGACCGAGAGCACGATATCGAGTCGTTTGTCGAACCATGCCGACTTCGTTCCCAGCTCGAACGAGTCGACCTGTTCGGGCCGAAACCGGTCGAGGGTCGTCGCTACGTCCCCGGGGTCGACCTGGGAGCCGACCAGCGCATTGAAGCCACCGCTCTTGAAGCCGTTCGCATAGGTGAAGTAGGCCATCGCCGAATCGACCACGTCCGGCGCCAGGTGCTCGGGCAGGGTCAGCTTCAGCGAGGCCATCGGGCTCCAGTCCTCGAAGGTCGAGCGTTCGCTGGCGTCGACCCGCAACGGGTCGTCGACCAACGGAAACACTTCTCGCTTGGCGAGCCCCTTTTGGTCGGCGGTGAAGCGCACCCCCGCGGTCACTTGCGCCCACTCGGTGACGTCCAGGCTCGCCTGCGAAAACAGCGCCCAGCTGTAGTTGTCGGCCTCGAGCGAAGCGACCGAAGTACCGTCGCCGATTCCGGTTGGGTCGCCATTCGCATCGAAGCGGAAAGCGCTCTGGCCGTTGGTGTCGTCGGCGTCTTCCCAGAAGAAGAAGGCTCCAAACGTCGCATTGAGACGGTCTTCGAACGCCGCGCCCTGGACGCGCATCTCGTGACTGATCTGTCGGGCGAAAGCCGGCTCGCCGTCGGTGCCGAGCGGATCGGGGCCACCAAAGTGCGCGCTGACGATGATCGGGAACTCCTGAAAGTCGGTATCGACGATGTAGCGCGGTCGCTGTTCCCGCCAGGAAGTAATCGAGTGAAGCGTCACCTCGCTGAAGCCGGCAACTTCACCGAGCTCGTAAACAGCGTTCATCCAGCTGCCGTAGCTCTCGAGATCGGAGATCGGATCGGCGTCGGCGCGGACGCGATACGGGCCTTGCGCATCGCAAGAGTCGACGAAGCCGGGATAGAACTGATTCGCGAGGGCCAGCGCGAGCGGATTGGGCATCGCATCGGGCTCGTTGCGACACTGACCGCCGATGCCGCGGCGATGGCTGCGCTCGTAGGAGCCGCTGACGTCGATGCGCAACCGCTCGGTCGGCAGGAAGCGCAACGAGCCGAGGAACCCGAGATCGTTCAAGTCGTTGAAGTACTTGCCGTCTTCGCGATTGCGGATGTATCCGCGCGAGTTGCTCGACGCAAAGGTAAAGCGCGAGAACAGGCGATCCTCGAACCAGCCCAAGTCGATCGGAACGTTGAGAGTCGCCCGCGTCTCCACCAGCTCGAGATTGCCGAAGCGAACGAAGACCTCGCCAGCCGTTTCGTCGCTCGGTTTGGCGGCACGTACGTTCACCACGCCACCGACGGTGTTTCGACCGAATAGAGTGCCCTGCGGACCGCGCAGCACTTCGATCTGCTCGACGTCGATCAGGTGGAGCAGGAGTCCGATCGATCGCGACAGCGGTACGCCGTCGACCATCAATCCCACGCCCTGATCGAAAGCCAGGCCCTCGTCCTGCTGGCCGATACCGCGCAGGAAGATCGATTGCGACTGCGCGATCGCGCTATCGCGAAACTGGAGGTTGGGAACGCTCCGTTGGATGTCGTCGATACGGGCGGCGCCGATCCGGCCGAGATCCGCCCGCGTCAACGCGCTGACCGACACCGGTGTATCGAGAATGCGCTCGTCGCGCTTGCGAGCTTGCACGACGATCTCCTCGACCGCCTGGGCGGAGACCTTCTCGGCTGCCGCCACACAGAGGAAAGAGACCGCGGTCGCGAGCAACGCTGCCCTTCGATTCGTCCTGTTCTTCGGCGCCGGCATCCCAAACCACATCGACCGCGGCCGGGCTGCGAGGTCGCACGACGCCCTTCCGCTGCGACGAGGCTAATTTGGGAAGCCCCGGCGTCAACAACGAATTTTGCCATCGGGCTCCGACCGGCTTTTCCGGCCGGAGCGCGGGATCACTTGACGGAAATCGTCGCCGAAACGCCCTTGCCCTGAACCGCATCCCCGGCCGGAGTGCTGAGAGAGACTCCGGAGTTGCCGAGCCGGTGCTGCCCGGGCTTGGCGCCCGCCGCGATATCGACTCGGCACGCGTACAGGTTCGACCCGTCCGCGATCGGCTTGACGTCGGTGAGGGACAGCACCAGCGCCCGCACCCCGCTACAGCTCTTGCCGCTGCAGCCGGATGGAGTGAACGCGAACGCGGTCGCCGTCTTGTTGATCGCCGGGTTCACCTGGCAATCGGGCTTGCCATTGCCCGCCGCCGCGATCGACAGCACCGACGAATCGAATTGGAGGTCGTTCTGCGCGCCCGCAATGCTCTTGCCACCGGTGCTCAGGGTAGCGGATACGACCGCCGTACCGCCCCGACTGCCGGCCGCGTCGGACAAGGCAATGCCCGGGCCCCCACCCGGCACCGAGCGCCCCTTGCCGCCGGCCGCACGCGGGCTCGCCGCCGCCGCTGGCCTGCCTCCGCTCGACCCACCCGAAACCTCTTCCGCCGCCCCCAGAGCAGCGCCACGGGCCAGGTCCTCGAGGGCGCCGCACCCGCTAAGCGCGGCGACGAAACTCGAAATGAACAGACAAGCGAGACGGTTCTTCCGTTGTAAATCACTCATGGGCGAGACTCCTACCACAAACCCGGGTCCAAGGCCCAAGGCGAGCGCGCGAAAACGTGAAAGTCGAACAAAATTGTTCACTTAGGGAACCCGCTATAACGCTCGCAAAGTCAGTAGACCTTCTAGGTCAATAATCCAGTCCAACTAGTGGGCTCGAGAAAATGCGCTTTCGCCAAAAAGATCAATTGACAGAGGGGTGGGAAGCTGCGAAAAAGCGCGCAGATCCCATTTCACAGCATTCCTCGTACGAGAGGAAAGGAGGACGAGTATGTTGAAGCGAGTTCTTTTCGTCGGAGGGGCCGTACTTGCGATGTCGC
>JANQHZ010000813.1 GCA_028282445.1 Candidatus Binatia bacterium
GGTTCTGGCATCGACGAGCGTTGCACAGGAGTTGTGGAGCAATCACGGCCCCGAAGGTGGAACCGTCACGGCGCTGGCGTTCTTCGCAGCCGATTCCGATATCGTCGCGGCGGGGACGGAACGCGGCGGTGTCTACGTCAGCGACGACAACGGCGCCACCTGGAGCCCCCGCAACGCCGACCTTCCCAGCCTGCGGGTTCGCACGCTGCTCATTGACGACAGCGACGCCGCCCGGATGTTCGTCGGTCTGCAAGGCGACGGGCTCTACACCACCGGCGACGGTGGGCTCAGCTGGCAACCGGCCAACAACGGACTTCCCGAAATCGCTTCGGTGGTATCTCTGGTCGCCGATCCCGACGACAGCGGGAACTTGTTCGTCGCCGTAGCCAGTGAGGGAGTTTTTCGCAGCGACGATGGCGGCGACAGCTGGACCGCCATCAACGACGGGCTCGGCACGCGCGACGTAAACGTCCTGGCGATCGCCGACTCCGCCGAAGCCAAGCTCTACGCAGGCACGTCCGGAACTCTCTTCGGCGTCTACGAATTCGACGATTCGACGGACCGATGGAACGCCACCTCTCCCCTTCCCAGCAGCACCGACGTCATCGCGCTCGCCGTCGATGTCGACGACCCGATGCGTCTCTACGCTGGAACGCTCGACAACTTCGCAGTGTCGGAGAACGGCGGTGCCAGCTGGACCGAGGAGGGTTTCGCCGACCTCGCCGGCCAGGTCGGCGATATCGCCATCGACCCGAATAGCGCCAACATCCTGTACGTTTGCTCCGGAGTGGGCGACAACGCCACCGTCTACAAGTCGATCGACCGTGGCACGCGCTGGAATCAGGCACAGAACGGTCTGCAAGGGAACGGAGTCCTGGCGTTGGCCGTCGATCCGCTCAACGGCGCCAGGGTCTTGGCGGGGGTCCGTGGCGAGGGCATCTTTCGCTCGGACAACGGTGCGCTCAACTGGGGCCCGTCGCGAACCGGGCTGGCGAATTCGGAAGCACTCAGCATCGCGATCGACCGCACCGACCCAAGCAGGCTCTTCGCCGGAATGGCCTTCGTGTCGGGTTCGACACGCGCTCGCGTCTTCTCCAGCGACGACGCGGGGTTGACCTGGAGCGCGCGCGACAACGGCCTCCCCGAGGTTTCGATCGCCGCCCTCTCGGTCGACCCGGACGATGCGGCCTTCATCTATGCCGCCGGCGATTCCGACGTGTTTCGCACCACCAACGGCGGAGTCTCCTGGCAAGCCACCAGCCTCGGCATCGATGCCGACTTCGTCGTCGACGTCATTGCCGACCCGTCGTCGGAAACGGTCTACGCCGCGACCAGCGACGGCGTGTTCCGCAGCGCCGACTCGGGCGCGTTCTGGGAGCGAAAGAGCCTCGGCCTACCGCTCGGACAGATCGACGACATCGCCCAGGATCCCAAGGATCGGTTGATCCTCTACGCCATCGCAGCCGGCGCGGTCTTCGAGACAGTCGACGGCGGCGAGGGCTGGCGCCGCCGAGGCGACGTTTTCGAAGGCGTCAACCTGCGCACGGTAGCGATCGACCCGGTCAGCGCCGGAGTCGTGTACGTCGGCGGGAACGGATTCTTCTCTACGACCAACGGCGGGCTCACCTGGGTTTCGAGCGACCAGGGGCTTCCCGATTCCGATGTCGCTTCGATCGCAATCGACCCCCGGCGCCCCAATGTTCTGTACGCCGGTACACTCGAAGACGGCGTGTACTTGAGCGAAGACGCGGCGCAAACCTGGCGCCCGTTCAACCAAGGACTGTTCGTCAAGACCGTCGACGGCGTGGCCCTCGCCGAGTCCGACCCTCAGGTACTCTTTGCCGCGACCGAGGGGGGCGGCGTTTTCCGCATCGACCGGCCCGAACCGACCCCCACAGCCACCGCGACCTCGACACCGACGGACGCTCCGACCTTCACCCCGACCGCAACCAAGACACCGGGGGGTTGCGTCGGCGACTGTGACGGTGACGGTACGGTCGCCATCAACGAGTTGATTCGCGGCGTGAACATCAACCTCGGAACCGCGTCGATCGACACCTGTCAGGCCTTCGACAGCGACGGCAACGGCCAAGTCTCGATCAACGAGTTGATCACCGCGGTCAACAACTCGCTCGAAGGTTGCGGGTAAGAGCGCCCGCGCCCCGGTCTTGATCTCGCCATATGGCGAGATCATAATAGCCATATGGCTACCTCCCCCGAAAGAGGCATCCCCGGTCCGCACACCTACGCGGCGCTGCTCGGCCTGCGAACTTTCGACTCGGCCGGTCTGCAAGAGAGGATCGAAGCCGGGCTGCCGTACGCGACATTGGAACGCTTCCAGTCGAAGATCGACTTACCGACCACGGAAATCGCCAAGCTGCTGCACATCCGCATGCGCACCCTCAGCCGCCGCAAGGACGAAGGCAGGCTACGGCCCGACGAATCCGACCGCCTGCTACGAGCGTCGCGGCTGTTCGGCAAGATGATCGATCTCTTCGAAGGCGACCTCGCAAAAGCGCGGGCCTGGTTACGCGCCCCGCAAGCGGGGCTCGGGGGAGCGAGCCCGCTGTCGTTCGCCCGTACCGACATCGGCTCGCGCGAGGTCGAAAACCTGATCGGCCGCCTCGAGTACGGCATCGTGTCCTAGTCGGATGCGATCGACCGCCCAGATCTCGCCATCCGTACGGCCGTCGCAAGCGGCGAAGACCAAGCGGGAACGGAGCTCGAAAAGCGGCCCATGCCCACCGCCTGGCGCATTCTAAAGTCGAAACACGACGGCCAGGCGTTCGAGGGCGAAGGCGCGCGGCTGTTCGGCGGACGCTGGAACAGCCCTGGAAGGCGAGCGGTCTACGCCGCGCAAAGCGTGGCGCTGGCCGCCCTCGAGTTGCTTGTACACCTAGGCGACCGCGATGCCCTCGACCACTACTCGGTCCACGCCGTCCACTTCGCCGACCGCCACGTCGTCACCGTCAAGCCGCGCAGCCTACCCGCGGATTGGCGGAGCTCGCCGCCGCCGCACTCTCTGCAGCTCGTCGGTGACGCCTGGCTGAGCGATCGGACGTCCGTCGTGCTCGCCGTTCCGAGCGTGGTCGTCCCGCTCGAGACCAACTACGTCGTGAATCCCGAGCACCCCGACTTCGCCTCGCTGACCACTGAGGGGCCGCTCGACTTCTCGTTCGACCCGAGGCTCGTGCGGCCACCTCGGCCGCCTCGCCATCAGCGATCGTAGGCGCCCGCCTTGCGCAGCTGGCGCACCTTCCACACCTCCCCGAAAACCTGAAAGTAGGCATTGGGGGGTACTTTGCTGTCGGGAGAGTTGACCCAGCGTATCGGCGCCTCCTTCACCCGGTAGCCGCGCTGGCGAGCCGCCGCGATCAGCTCGACGTCAAAGCCCCACCGATCGATGTGAAGCACGGGGAGCAGATCGTCGAGACACGCACCCGTGAACATTTTGAAGCCGGCCTGGGTGTCCTTGATGCCGGGTGCGGCAAGCATCTGAATAACGAGATTACCGACCTTTCCGCCGAGCTCTTTGTACCAGCTCTGGTGCACCACGACGTCGGCATCGGCGACATCGCGCGAACCGATGACCGCATCGAATCCCTCGTCGAAAAAGGGCCAAAACCCTTCGATCTGGTCGATCGTGGTCGAGTTGTCCGCGTCCATGAACAGGCGATACTCGCCGAGGGACTCGGCGAAACCGCGCCGCACGGTCGCACCCTTGCCGTGATTGCGCCCGTCCGGGTGCGCGATCAGCCGGAGCGATACCTTTCCCGAGTCCCAACCACGGACGAGCGCCGCCGTGCCGTCGGTCGATCCGTCGTCGACCACGACGATCTCCGAGTCGTACTCGCGCGAATTCAAGTACGACACCACGGTTTCCAGCGTGCCCGGAAGGCGCTTCTCCTCGTTGAGCGCCGGAATGACAACCGAAAGGTGCATATCGCCGGATTCTACTCGTTCGCTCGAGTCCGAAGGGGAACGGTCACTTGGCTTTCGGCGGCGCCGTCTCGACGGGAACGTTGCGCAGGAACATCATCTGGGTACCAAAAGCGATCAGCTTTCCTTCGAGGTCCCAGATCTCGACGTCCGCAGTGGCGTAGCCGAAACCGGCCCATCGAGAACGCACATCGGTCAACAACCACTCGGCCCAGGTATCTTCGAGAAAGTGCACGGTGAGATCGAGGCTGGGCGCGAAGAACGGTGGCTGGTCCGGACCGAGCTTCTGGATCAGAGCGGGCGGCATGGTATCGGCGATCGGCGGAATCGCGAACGGGTCGAGCCGGCCGTCCGCGAGCTTCTGCGGCTGGAGATATCGGTACCAGCGCGCGAGGCGAGCCGAACCGGCCTTCCAGTCCGCTTCCCACCAGGGTTCGCCGACGGCCAGTCGTGAATCCAGGTTGTTGAAGAAGGCGGGCCGCTCGCGACCGGCGAGATCGGTGAGGTCGCTCATCGTCGAGAGCTCGTCCGGTTTGGGGACATCGGGGAACTTGCCGTCGAGCATCTGGATCTTGTTGGGCCGACGCCGAGCGAACGTAGCGCTGACCTCGAGCCCCGGACCGGGCACCTCGGTGGACGAGAGCTGCGCCCGCACCTGCGCTGCCGTCCGACCATGGCGCAGCACCTCGACCCGAATCTCGAGCGGACCCGCCGGCACCGGCGAACAGAAGTGGGTGTTGGCCGAGAGCGGGCGCAGGTCGTCCTCACCGAGCTCCTCGTACATCGCGCGCATCGCAATGGTCATCAGAACCCCGCCCGAAGGCGTCTGGAAGTTCCATTCCGGGCCGAGCCGCGCGGTGTACCAACCGGGTGCGGCCTTGAGCCTGGTCACCGCGGTATCACGCGCAAGATCGTTCGCTTTCGCCTTCTCCGCCGCCGCCATCTCCCGCACGCTCCGGTTCAACAATTCCTCTGGGAATCCAAGGCCCGTACGATAGGGGTCAACTCGACAACATTCCACCCCGTCCTCGACCCGCCGGCAGCAAATCTGGCGGGGAGCCGCGCCCACCAAGCCAGTTGCAGTCGAGCCCTTCTCTGGAGAGACTCGGTCCAACCCAAATGGAGCACCCCATGCCCGACGAGTCCCCGATCCAAAACTTCGACCAGCTGCTCGCCGTGGTCAAGTCACAGCCGCGCAAGCGAATCGCCATTGCCTGCGGGGACATGAAGTCGATCGTCGAAGCTGCGGCCCGGGCCGAGGCGGAGAACGTCGCCGATGCGATCCTCTTCGGAGACCGAGCGGCGACCGAGAAAGCGGCGCAACAAGCCGGTGTAGACCTCAGCGACACCGAGTTGATCGATATCGCCGACCGGGACGCGGCCGCCTCGGAGGCGGTGCGCTGGGTCGCCCGCGGCGACGCGGACATCGCGATGAAGGGCCGGATTCACAGCGACGATTTCCTCCGCGCAGTGCTGCAGCGGAACGACGGGCTGCGCACCAAGAAGTTGTTGAGTCACTGTTTCATGCTCGAAGTGCCCCATCTCGACCGGATTCTCCTGGTCACCGACGGTGCCATGAACATCGCCCCGAACTTCGAGCAAAAAGCGCAAATCGCCCGCAATGCGATTTCCCTCGGGCGATTGCTCGGCATCGAGCAACCGAAGGTGGCGGTGCTGGCCGCCGTCGAGCTGGTGAACCCGAAGATGACGGCCACGCAGGACGCCGCCATTTTGGCGTTGATGAGCAGTCGCGGTCAGTTCGAGCACGGAGTCGTCGAGGGTCCGTTCGCACTCGACAACGCGGTTTCCCCGGAAGCCGCGGCAGTCAAAGGGATCGACAATCCGGTCGCCGGCCGCGCCGACGTGCTGCTGGTTCCCGATGTCGAGGCTGGCAACATTCTGACCAAGAGCTTTGTGTATCTCGCCCGGGGAAGGATCGCCGGCGTCGTCATCGGGGCCGCCGCACCAGTGGTGCTGACGTCGCGCGCCGACACCGCGGAATCCAAGTTCCTTTCGATGGCGACCGCCGTTTACACCGCGCAGATGAAGGATATTTCGGTCAAGATCGGACCGCGCTTGTGACCCACGTCGAGCGATCCAAGCGCTCCGCGGGCTCGTCGTGATCGTACTGGTCGTCAATGCCGGGTCGACGTCGCTCAAGCTCGACGTCTTCGACATGCCCGGCGAACGTTGCCTCGCTTCCGCCACGGTGCAACGCATCGGAAAAGCGGACGCCACCGTCGAGATCGGCGGCGATGACATCGCGACCGACAGAGAAGTCCGGGAAATAGACGATCACGAAGACGCCTTGACCCGCGTCCTGGATTCGCTTCTCAGCCACTTCGAGATTGCCGCGGTCGGACATCGGATCGTCCACGGCGGGGAAGACCTCACCGAACCGGCACTGATCGACCGTGACGTCGAACACATCATCGAGAAGTGCTCGCGCTTCGCGCCCCTCCACAATCCAGCCAACCTCGCCGGCGTCCGCGCCGCACGAGGCCGGCTGCCGGAGCTTCCCCAGATCGCCGTCACCGATACCGGGTTCCACCGCACGCTCCCTCCCGCGTCCTACCTCTACGCGCTTCCGTACGATCTCTACGAAACGCACGGCGTGCGGCGCTACGGCTTTCACGGCACCAGTCACCAGTACGTGGCAAGCGAGGCGGCGCGATTCCTCGCCCGGCCGATCGAGGACCTCGGCTTGATTAGCTGTCACCTCGGCGGCGGCGCGAGCGTGTGCGCGATCCAGAATGGCCGCTCGATCGCCACTTCGATGGGGATGACCCCCCTGGAAGGCCTGGTCATGGGCACTCGCAGCGGCGACATCGACGCGGGCATCCTGTTCTACCTTCAACAACAGCTGTCGATGTCGGTGGCCGAAGTCGATCGCTTGCTCAACCGCGAATCCGGTTTACTAGGAATCTCCGGCGTTAGCCGCGACATGCGCGAGATCGTCGAGGCTTCGGCACAGGGCAACCGCCGGGCTTCGCTCGCGATCGACTTGTTCTGCCAACGGCTCCGGCAGTACGTCGGCGCATACATGGCCCAACTGGGCGGCGCCGACGCCGTCGTCTTCACCGGAGGCATCGGCGAGAACGCAGCCGCGATCCGGGCGAAAGCCCTCGAGAACTTGAGCGCGCTCGGCCTCGATCTCGACAAAGCCGCCAACTTCGACGACTCGCGCGCGGCTCGCAGCATCGCGAGCTCCGCCAGCCGGGTCGCCGTCCTAGTCATCCCCACCGACGAGGAGCTGCAGATCGCAAGGGAGGTCTATCGACTGCTCGACGTGCAGCAGACCAAGGACCGCTGAGCGCGGAATCCCGTTCTCACACGCCCCAAAACTCCGGCTTGCTGCTGCGCGACAGCAGCGAGGCGACGGCATCCGAAGCGGACTTGCCCTCGTGTAGGAACTGCCGGACTTGCACGCAAATCGGTAGCTCGACGCCCATCTGCCGCGC
>JANQHZ010000814.1 GCA_028282445.1 Candidatus Binatia bacterium
GGAGCCGAGTCGTTCGGCGCGACGGCGCGCCACCTCGACCACCTCGCGCTCGACCCGCGTCACGGCGAAACTCACCTGCACCGGCCCCTTCACGCCGTCTGTCTCGACCAGCTCCTGATCGCCGTCGCGCCAAACCAGAAACTCTTCGGGAAGCCCGCGTTCGCCCGTCACGGGGTTGAAATAGAGCCAGTCGTCGCCGTTGTGCACCAAGAGTAGAGGCTCTAGTGAAGCGTCGTTGCGAGCGGCGCCGAGCCGCAAGCCGTACACCACCCGGCTCGGGATGCGAGCGCCGCGCAGAATATCTGCAACCCGGTCGACCCATTCGCTTCCATCCGACATCCCTTCGCGGATCAGATCGACGTTCTCGTCGCCGCTCGCCCGGTTGAGCCGGAGCAGCAACTCGCGTGTAAAGGTAGCGATGTCTGCCGACTCCTGACGCACCCCGGCCAAAATCGCACGCACCGCAGACCCATAGGGCTCCGGGTAGTTCGGTTTGGGCGGAAAGGTCGGCCACGGGGCGACCGCCGGAATCGCAGCCGCCGCTTTCGCCAGCGACAGCCGGTAGTAGAGGGAACGCTCGCCGGACGAGCGACGCACCGCCCAACTCGCTCGACGGCGACCGTGGTCAGACTCGACGGCCAATCCGAAGCCACTCGAGATGAAGTCCTCGTCGAGGACGACGAATCCCGGGGGCTCGCTCGGAATCGCAATGCTGGCCTGCACCGGTCCGTTGCCCGCGCGCAGCTCGACTCGCGCCTGTACCATCCAGGTCTCTGCGCTCTGACCGGCGCGCAAGGGAAGGCCCAGATAAGCCGACTTGTACCAGCACAGGACTAGGCCGGCGGTCATCAGAGCGACCGCCAGGATCTGGACATGCCAGCTGCGTCGACGCATCGCCAATTCTATCCGAGGCTACTGTTTCGCCACGTCCGATCCAGGGCATCCCTGCTCGGTGAGGTACTTCTTGGCCGGGTCGACGACCGCGACGCCGGCGAGAAACCGCCGTCCGAGTAGGACGGGATAGTGGAAGTTGCTCCGGTCCGCCAGCGTAAACTGAGAACGATACCGCCTCCCATCCAAACAGATCTCCATCTCGACGACCGGACGCCGGACCGATGGAGCCTTGTGCTCCTTGATACGAACGTTGCGCACCAGCTTCCGTTCGACAGTCACCGGCGGTTGCCCGGAATCGCTCATGCCTTCGAGGACGAAGCGCACCATCTTCGTACCATCGCGCTCGATCTGTTCGATCGATGTCGCGTGGAGGGAGGACGTCTTGGCACCGGTGTCCAGCTTGGCTTTGACGACGTGGCCGCTCGCGACCAAGGTCACTCTCTCCAGCCAGCCGGCGATCAGTTTCGCTCTGGCAGGTTTGCCCTTCGGCGTCGGCCGGGCGTCTCCGGCAAGCGCGGGCGGGACCCAGAAAATCAGTCCGCAAGAGATCGCCGCGGTCAGTATCGATCCGGACATGGTGGCCTTCCTATAGTCCAGCGCTCGCCCAAGGTCACGGCGAAGCGCTGTCGTGGATTCGATCGGATCGGGGTCGGACAAACCGCGCCTGATAGCGAGCTCGGTCGAAAACGATGCCCAGCGCGCTACTCAGGGTGATCCTCGGGCTCGACATCGCCGGTCCGGCCGTTGCCGTTTCCAGGCGGTGCGTCGAGGTCATAGTCGGGTCCCGGCGCTACGCTCCCCGAGCGCTCGTCGGTGCGCGCAGGCGGAACCGATGAGGGACCGTCGGAACCTAGACCGGAACGCGCACGCCCGACATGGAATGCCGCGAACCCCGGCATGACCACCTGGTTGATCGCCATGCCCAAGACGCGGCCGTCGGTCGAGCTCTTGATCGAGCTACGCCGGTTGGTGATCGGGTCGGTCACCGTACC
>JANQHZ010001107.1 GCA_028282445.1 Candidatus Binatia bacterium
GCTCGACGAGAACGAGCTCTTCCGCCGGCACGCACTCGGCCGATTCCGCGATCTACTCGACGCCAGCGCCAAGAGCCCGGCGATGCTGATCTATCTCGATCAGGCCAACAGCATGCTGTCGAACCCCAACGAGAACTACCCACGGGAAGTCATGGAGCTGCATAGTCTCAAAGTCGACGGACCTTACGACCAGTCCGACGTCGAAGCGCTCGCGCGCATCCTCACCGGCTGGACCGTTCGCAACGGCGCCTTCTTCTTCGATGCCTCCAACCACGACACCGGCGCCAAGACGTTTCTCGGCATCGACTTCCCCGCCGGAGAGATGCAGGCGGAGGGCGAACGAGCGCTCGACATCCTGGCATCCCACCCCGCGACCGCCAACTTCATCTGTGAGAAGCTCGCGGTGCTCTTCATCTCGGATACACCACCGGCGGGCGCTATCGCTCGTTGCGCCGGAGTGTTCCTGCAAGAGGAGCAGAACGTCAATCAGATCAGGGAGGTCGTTCGCTCTCTGCTGACTTCGCCCGAGTTCGCCGACCCGGCCAACTTCCGCAGCAAGGTGAAGACCCCGCTGGAACACGTCGTCGGATTGATCCGCTCCCTCGGCGCGACCACCGACGGGGAGAGCTTGCGCGGCGCGATGTCCGACATGAACATGCGCCTCTTTGAATACCCGGTTCCCACCGGGTTCTCCGAAACCGGCGACGACTGGACCAGCTCCGACCAGTTGCTGCAACGCACCAAGCACGCCAATCGTGTCGCGCGCGACGACGTGCCGGGTACCCGCACTTCGCTACGCACCTTCTTCCAGTCGCAGGGACAGGTGACCACCGACGGCATCGTGCCCTTCGCGATGCGGCTGCTCTTCCACGACGACTACACCGCTCTGGAGGAGCAAGTCGCGCGCGATGTCTTGACCGACAACGGCAGCGTCGTTTTCGACATCGATGCCGGCGACGCCGAGACCCGTCTCCGCAAGATGATGGCGACGATTCTCAGCTTCCCCGGCTACCAGTTCCAGTAAGAGAGGAAAGACTACGATCATGAAGAGAAGAGAATTCCTTCGATACCTGGCCAGTGTCTCGGCGACCACCGCGGCCGCGACGCTCACCAACCCTTTCCGTCCGCGTCTCGGATTCTCCCAGACGTCCACCGGTAAGACGCTGGTCGTCGTCTTCCAACGCGGGGGATGCGACGGCGTCAACACCGTAATTCCCTACGGCGACCCGGAGTACCCCCGGCTGCGACCGGGAATCGCGATCGCCCCCCCAAGCGCGGATCCGAACAGCGCCATCGATCTCGACGGCTTCTTCGGACTCCACCCGTCACTGCAACCGCTGCGTACACCGTGGGACGACGGTAATCTCGCCGTGCTGCCGGCGGTTCACTATCCGAACGCGACTCGCTCGCATTTCGACGGCCAGCAGAACATCGAGAGCGCCGCCGATGCGACCGACCTGGACGGCTGGCTGAACCGTCATCTCGTCACCCTACCGCAACCGGCGTCGCTGCGCGCCGTCGGGTTCGAGTCGTCGCTACCGCATGCCCTGCGTGGATCGGCGATCGTCTCGTCCTTCCGCGACATCGGTCGCTTCAACCTTGGACTGTCGGCGGCCGACGAGGTCGATCTGCTGACCGAGCTCAACCGCGTGTACAGCCAGCAACCCGATAGCGCAAAGGCTTACCGCGACCTCACCACCGGCTTCGGCCGTGTACTGGTCAACGATCTCTCCGTGCTGAGCGGGATCGATACCGACTCTTATGTCGCCGAGAACGGCGCCACCTATCCGAGCTCGACGTTCGGACGGCAGATGCGACAGGTCGCGCAGCTCATCAAAGAGGGCCTCGGCCTCGAGATCGCGGCGCTCAGCATTGGCGGCTGGGACACCCACTCGGCTCAAGGAGGTATCCAAGGAAGGCAAGCCAGCCGGCACGCCGACTTCTCCGCCGGTCTGACCGCACTGTATACCGACCTCGGCCCCGCCAGACGCGACGACGTGCTCACCGTGACGATGACCGAGTTCGGACGAACCGCACAGGAAAACGCGAGCGGCGGAACCGACCACGGCCACGCCGGCGCATGGTTCCTCATCGGCGGTGCTGCCAACGGCGGAATCTACGGCGCATGGCCCGGGCTGGAGACCGACAACATGGTACGCGGCCGCTACCTCGACCACTCGATCGACTTCCGCGACGTGATGGCCGAGGTGATCGCCAACCACCTCGGCAACAACGACTTGAGCAGCGTCATCCCGGGTCACACCCCGACGCCGCTGGGGGTTGTTTAGCGGTGCCGACGTCCCCCGGTCAGTGAACCTCGCCCAAAATCGCCTTTCGTTCGTCGGCTTCCAAAGTCGTCATGGTCTCCATGACGGCTTTGGCGAGCTGCACGAAGTCCTTGCGGCAGAGGTGCAGACAGGCGCTACCGATGCGCAAGTGCAATTGCTGGTTCGGGCAAATCGCGATGTGCACGGTGGCATGGACGCCATCGGTGCCTGCGTGCTGCGGCGCGGTCGGCATAAGCTTGGCGTGTTTCACGGTTGATCTCCTTATCGGAGAGAAGCGACGGACGTCTTGCGGCAGCCTCGATAGACCAACCGGACGACTCGATCGAAACCAGGCCGATCCTCCGCACACCACCATCTCGGTAACCGGTGGCGCCTGGACCCGGTCAAACTGACGAACGAATCGGCGACGACCCCTCCTGCCCTCCAAGTCTGAAAAGTACGAACTGGAGAGCACTACCGAAATTGATAATCATAGTCAATAAAGATCCAACCTCCCGCTTTTAGTGTACTTTATTGCCTTTCCGGCGGCACCGTTCGGAGTTCGCCACCAAGCCCATCGCCCCCACCGCGGCCGCTACGGCGCCGGCACCAGCCAGCGTCACGCGATACTCCAAGCGAAGCTGCTCGAGCCCGAGCTTGAGCAACCCGTCGGCCAGCAAGAACACGAAGAAGGTGTCGCCGTCGCGGCGGCTTCGCCGCCACACCGTCGCCAACAGGCCCGCAAGTAGCGCCGAGCTCAGCACAAAGTAGAGCTGCAGCGGGTGCACAGCGACAGTCGCCGCCGCGGACTCATCGATCCAACCGCGCGCGATGTGGGCCTCCCACGCCGGGCTGGTGGGAGGGAATCGGACGCTCCATGGTACCGATGTCGGTACTCCGTGGCAGCATCCGCCAAGAAAGCATCCGATGCGCACCACGGCCATTGAGACGGCAACCGTCGGGGCCAACCCATCGGCCACCGACATCATCCCAAGATCCCTCGGTAGGATCCGCCGAATGCAGGGAGCCGCTACAAGCAACCCGAGGAGGCCCCCGGGATAGCGAAAGCCGTGTGTCATCTCCCACGCCGGTTCCCACCACACAAAACCTCCGCGTTCGACGACCGAGAACAGCTTGGCGCCACCGAGCGAGGCGACGCATCCGATCAGCAGAACGGCCGCGATCGCCTGGTAATCCACCCCGCGATGACGAAGGAGCGCTGCTGCGACAACGATGCCGACTCCGACTGCGAGCGCAACGAAAGACGCGTACAATGCCGCCCCCTCGAAGTCCGACTACCTACAAACGCGAAGCGAATCGACGCCGCAGCCCTGCGCCGAGAAATCGATACTGCCGTCGGCGCCGTAGTCGAAACGCGCTCCGGTCGCCCGGAACGACA
>JANQHZ010001126.1 GCA_028282445.1 Candidatus Binatia bacterium
TGAGGAAGATCTACGAGCACTTCGATCAACCGCTGTCGGCGGAAGGGCAGGCGCGAATGCAGGCGTGGCACGAAGATCACCCGCAGGGAAAGCACGGCAAGCACCAGTACCAGAAGAAAGATATTGGGGTTTCCGAGGAGGAAATCGTCGAGCGTTTCGCCGCGTACATGGATCGATACGATCTACCGACGGATGCGTGAGCGAACGCCCGGACGGTTATCAGGACCGCCCTCGAACCTGCGTGGGCGCGATTGGGAGTGAACATGGGAGTCAGTAGTACCGATGAAACCAACGGGCTCGGCGCCTTCGCCGCCCTGGCCGAAGCGGCCGGATCGGGCGATGCGGCAGCGCGGGCGTTTGCCGAGCTGGCCAAGACCCTTGGCGAGGTCGAAGTCGGCTACATAGGGCCGGAGCGCAACATGCACACCCCGGAAGAGCGCGCGGCCGGTCGGTTGCTGATCGCCAGCGCTTTGCACCACGGCTTCGAATGCTGGTTTCCTGCCGACCCCAAGCGGCCGATCTTCCAACGGTGGCTGAGCGCCACCAAGAAGCTGCTCGGCGACAATCCGGATGCCGTTTACTACGGCGCTGTTTGCGACCCCGAGGGGACATACCGGATTCGCGGCAATGTGCACGGCGCCTGCTATACCTCTTTCAGCGTGGAGGTGGGGGCGCGTGACGGCAAGCTGTCGGGCGGCGTGGTCTCGACCCTCAATGACAACGAGTTCGATATCGCCGCCGACGGCAGCTACGAGATCATCGCCAGCCAAGAGCCGCGGCCGCGCAACTGGCTCAAGTTGTCTCCCGATGCCGGTACCATCACCACTCGTCACTATTGGGAGTGGGAGCGCAACGTCGCCGCCGATCCGACGTTTCACGTGCCGCTGTGGATCGAGCCGCTCGAAGACCCGGGCCCGGCTCCGCCGATGGACGATGCCGCGGTCGCCGCCGGAATTCAGCGTGTCATCAACTTCGTTCGCGGCTCGACGCTGGATTTTCCCGAGTTCTCGATCGATTTGATGCCGGAGTGGGTGTCGCGCGAAGTCAACGTATTCTCCGGCGCCAAAGAAGGCGAGAGCAACGCCGAGATCGGATACGCAGCGGTCGACAACGATTACCGTCAGACGCGCTACGAGATCGGTCTCGACCAGGCTCTAGTCATGCGCGGCCGATTTCCCCGCTGTCGCTTTGCCAACGTGGTTCTGTGGAACCACCGACTGCAAACGCCGCCCTACCGCTACCGCAACGTGTCGATCAATCGGCGTCAGGTCACTTACGAAGCGGACGGCACCTTCAAGATCGTGATTGCGCACCGCGACCCGGGCGTGCCGAATTGGATCGACGCCGCAGGGCTCACGACTGGAATGATCTTCTGGCGTTTTTTGTTACCGGAAGAGCATGTTGGGCACA
The DNA here is from genome assembly GCA_028282445.1 of Candidatus Binatia bacterium. Lineage (GTDB taxonomy): Bacteria > Desulfobacterota > Binatia > HRBIN30 > CADEER01 > CADEER01. The sequence continues at coordinate 1,411 of JANQHZ010001126.1, forward strand.
TTGAAACCGAATTGGTGGACGTGGAGAGCCTGAAGAAATGAATTTCACCACAGAGACACAGGGGCACGGAGAGTTTCCTTTCGATCCAGAGTTGCCGACCGATCTCTGTGTCTCCGTGTCTCTGTGGTGAAAAAGAGAATTCTATGAGCTCGATCAAGAAACTTTCGGAACACTACACGCGGCCGGATTGGGTTCGGCGGCTCAATCTGATGGGAGACTCGGTCGGCGGGGCGCACCGGTTGGTGCCGCTCGGCGCGGATGCGATGGTTCAGGCGGCGATCGACTCGACTGGCGGGCTCGACGACTTCGGCGACTTCGACGGCGATTGGCGCGATCGGCTGGGGTCGTTGATCGAGCAGATCGAGTCCACCGCCCAGATGCACGCCCTCGGCCGCCTGATGACGCGGCAGGAGATCCTGCGGGGTTTGCGAACCAGGCTCCTGCTGACGCGGGCTCGCGCCGAGAATCCCGGCATGGCGGACGAGGTGGTCGAGGCGCCGATGGTGATTACGGGGCCGCCGCGCTCGGGGACGTCGATTCTCTTCGAGCTCCTCGCGCTCGACCCCAATGCGCGCGCGCCGTTGGCCTGGGAGGTGATGCACCCGTTCCCGTTTCAAGGGGAGGGTGCGGAGCAGCGCCGCACGATGGGCGAGTGCGAGCAGGAGTTTTGGGCCGATGTCCAGCCCGAGTTTGCGGCGATCCACGAGCTTCGCACCGACCTTCCGGTGGAGTGCGTGACCCTGACTCTACCCAGCTTCTCGGGTGGTCACTGGCTGATGATCGGCAATATCCCGAACTGGGATCCCGACTTCGAGTCGACGATGTTGTACCACCGCACGCTTCTCCAATCGCTCCAGTACGGTGGCGCAGCGCGCAACTGGGTCGTCAAGACGCCGCTGTACCTGGTCTTCATCGACATGCTTTTCGCTACCTATCCCGATGCATGGGTGATCCACACCCATCGTGACCCCCTCAAGACCGAACCATCCAGCCTCAGCACGTTGGCGACGGTTCGTTGGGAGCGCAGCGACCAGGACGAGCTGCCCGAAGCCGCCACTGGCCTGGGCGACATGATGATTGTCCTCGCACAGCGCCGCGAAGCCGGCGAGCTGCCGGATCGCATCGTAGATTCGCATTTCTCGGATCTGATGGCAGACCCGGCGGCGGCGGTAGAAGCGCTCTACGACAAGATGGGGCGGACCTTTCTCCCCGAGCATGCCGACGCGATCCGCGCCTACATTGCGGCGAAGCCAAAGGGCAAGTTCGGAAAACACAAGTACACCCTGGAGGAATGGGGTCTCGACCGCGCGGCCTTCCGCGAGAAGATGCTACCGTACACGGACTACTACGGAGTTCAGCTAGAAGACTAACCGACGATCCGGCTGTGGTGACCCACATTGATTGAGGTCATTCGGACTGTCAGAATCCTCCGATTCCATACAAATCGAATCGGAGGATACACATCATGACGACAGCAGTCATCGTCGACGCGGTCCGGACCCCGGGTGGGCGTCGCAACGGAAAACTCAGTAGCTGGCATCCGGTCGATCTGGCCGCGCACGTTCTCAAGGCTTTGGAAGAGCGCAACAAGCTCGATCCCGCCATCATCGACGACGTCATCATGGGCTGTGTGATGCAGGTCGGACAGCAAGCCGTGAACATCGCGCGAAACGCGGTCTTGGCGGCTGGTTGGCCGGAGTCGGTGCCCGGAACCACGGTCGACCGTCAGTGCGGTAGCTCGCAGCAGGCGTTGCACTTTGCCGCGCAGGGCGTGATCGCCGGCTCATACGATGTGGTCGTCGCGGCCGGTGTCGAGGTGATGAGCACGACGCCC
>JANQHZ010001137.1 GCA_028282445.1 Candidatus Binatia bacterium
GCGCATCCGCCCCGGCCAGCGGCGTGAGCCGGTGATGGCAGCCTGGGGCTTCACGGATAGAGGTAGTTCCAGCAGATGATGCAGTTCTTGATAAGGCGGTTGCAGGCCTCGGCGATCTCTTTTCCCTCTTTCTCGGCCTGGGCGAACTCGCGCGGATTGCCGACGGCGACGGCGCGGGTCACGGAGGCGTCACCCACATCAAGGTCTCGCTGCCGTCGAGCTACCCCTTGAAGGTGTAGAAGTTTAGACTAGATCTGACGGACGTCGATCCGGCGTGGCGGGTGTCCGCCGGATCGAAGTTGTTGGCCCTGCTTTTCAGGCCGCTCGTCCCGGTTGCTGTTTTTCGCGCGCGAGGGCGGCGCTGTCGAGGAACGTCTGCGAGGGCGTCTTGCCGAAGCACCAACGCCCCTGGTGGGTCCTCACCTCGTTGTAGCTCGCCATCCAGGCATCGAGGTCGGCCTGCAGCTCCTCGAGACTTGCGTAGAGGCGCTTTCGGAACGCCACGCGGTAGAACTCGTCGAGCAGCGTCTTATGGAAGCGCTCGCAGATGCCGTTCGTCTGCGGGCTCTTCGCCTTGGTGCGTGAGTGGTCGATGTTCTCCACCGCGAGATAGAGCTCGTACTCGTGGCGGTCGTGCACGCCGCAATACTCGGTACCGCGATCGGTCAGCACGCGATCGATGTGAACGTCGTGCGCGTCGAAGAACGGCACGACCCGATCGTTGAGCAGGTCCGCCGCCGTCAACGCGGTCTTGCGATCGTACAGCTTGGCGAAGCCGATCTTGGAATAGGTGTCGATCGCCGTCTGCTGATACACCCTCCCGACGCCTTTCAGCGTGCCGACGTAGAAGGTGTCCTGGGCGACGCAGTAGCCCGGATGCTCGCTCTCGAACTCGCCGTGCGCCTCCTTGTCGGCCTTGGCCTTCTCGAGCGCCACGAGCTGGCTCTCGGTCAGCACGCCGCCTTCTTGAGCGACCTTAGCCTCCAGCGCCTTCAGCCGCTTCTTCATCGTCGCCATGTCGTGACGCAACCAGATCGAGCGCACGCCGAAGGGCGAGACCTCGATACCCCGCTTCTTGAGCTCGTTCGACGCCCGGGCCTGGCCCCAAGCAGGTTCATTGATGCCGAGTTCGACGACCGCCGTCTCGACCTCGGGCGCGGCCCGGTTCTTCAGGTTCGGCTTCGCCTTGGTGATCTCCAAAAGCGCCAGCTCGCCGCCCTTCTCGTAGAGATCACGAAACCGGTAGAAGCTGTCGCGCGAGTAGCCCAGCACCTTGCAGGCCTGGCTCACGTTGCCGAGCTGTTTCGCCAACTCCAATAGCCCGACCTTGGCCCGGATCACCTTGCGTTCGTTCGCCGTCATAGCGGTCGCTCCCGTCACCCGGCCGGGGCGCTGCGCTCCACCTCACGGCTCCGCGCCCCGGCCTGTCACCCCGCCAATCCCTCATTCGTCCGATCAAGTCCAGACTTCTACAGGCCAAGCGATCGCTAGAGTCCAAACTGTCGCTGGCGCGCTCGGCGACGGCATCGTGCCCGACGACGGCCTCGCCAGCGGCTTTCTCCTCGACAGCCTCGAAGCGAGCGGCCCGGGGACCTTCATTGCTTGCGCTCCAAGCTCCACGCCCCACACCACGCCGCCCCGCGCCCAGGAGCCACGTCATGCGCCATCCTCTGCTCGTTCTCGCCCTCCTGCTCTCGATCGCGGCCACATCGGCCCACGCCGCCCTTGTCGCCGTAACCGATCCTGCGGACCTACCCGCCGTGCCTACCTTCGAGGCGAACTTCGCGGGTGTGCCGGCGGGCCCGAGCGCCACC
>JANQHZ010001143.1 GCA_028282445.1 Candidatus Binatia bacterium
ATCGAAGCGAGCGAGGGGGCCCGGATGCGCTTTCGCCCCATCCGTGATCGCGGCGCAGCTAGCAAGCTGGTGCGTCATCGCCGATTGGGCGAGGGCGGAGTGAAGTTTGCGATTGCCAGTGGCCGACCGATCGAACCCGGAATCAGCCGGATCGGTAGCCTGCTGATGCGGCGTTCCGACTTCCGCTCGTTGGTGCGCCACGGGCTCGCTCTCGAGGCGTACGCCGACGAGACACCGATCGGGGTGGGGTCGCGCTAGTCACGGCGACTCGCCGGGCTGGCGGCGGCGACGACGGAAGCGGGCGAAGGATTGAATCAGGCGGTCGCCTGCCGAGGTCTTGCGCAGTTTTGGTACGATCAACGACAGCCATAGGCCGCGGCTGAAGGTGTGGAGCGGCCGACCGCTCGTACTGATCGCGTCGCCGAAAGCCGCGGCCGCCCGGCGCCAATGGCCCGCGTGGAGCCAGCGTTGACCGGTAAACAGCGCAACGTTGGTGTAGGCCTCGGCCTTCATCGCGTGGACTTCGGGAGCGAGGTCGGGGTGTTCGAAGATCTTGTCCAGCGGCGTCCGGCGACTGGCGAGAACATCTTCGAGAGCGGCGGAGTTCAGCCCGGTGAGGTTGTCGCGATGCCAGCGGATCGAGGCGAGCTCGCGATCGACGAAGCGGAACGGATGTCGTAGCGCGACCCGGAGCCACATGTCCCAGTCTTCGTTCGCCGTCAGGGACTCGTCGAATCGTCCCGCTTCCACGATGACTTCTCGTCGAGCCAGGAGCGCGACATTACACGTGCAGTCGTCGAACAGCAGGCTCTCGAGCGGTGCTCGAGGATAGCGCGGCGGGATCCCCTGCACGTGGGGCAGGGGGGCACCGTCCTCGTTCATGGCGCGGCCCCTTCCGTACACGAAACCCAGCTGCGAATCGGCTTCCAGGACCGGCAGCAAGACCGAGAGCAACTCCGGGTGCCAGGTGTCGTCGGAATCCAACCGGGCAACGTACGTTCCCCTGGCGCGGTCGAGTCCAGCGTTGAGCGTCATGCTGATACCGCGGTGGGGACACGCGATGTATCGCAACCTCGGATCCTCGATGGTCGCGACCACTTCGGCGGTGTCGTCGGTGGACCCGTCGTCGAGCACGAGTAGCTCGAAGTCCGTCACCTCCTGCGCGAGAACGCTGGCGATCGCCTCCGGTAGTAGGCGCGCCCTATTGTAGGTGGGCATCAGGACGCTGACGGTTGGGACTTGCACGGGCTCCGCGCTCCGGCCACTCGAAGCAATGCGTTCGCGCCGGAGTCTAGCCGGCGGAGCCGCCCTCGACCGGCTTGCCATACCTGTTGCGGGCGCCCGCCCACAGCGTTGCGAGGCGCTGTTGCCAGATTGCCAGTGACGTGTAGGCGAGCGGTACCACCAACAGAGTCCCGATCATCGCGACGAAAAGACCGAAGGCGATCGACGCAGCGAACGGACCATAGGTCTTGGAGGATCCTTGCAGACCAAGGGCCATCGGCATCAGCGCGACGACCGTCGTCAGGGTAGTCAGGAGGATCGGTCGGAACCTGCGCAGGCCGGACTGCCGAACCGCCTCGATCAGCGGCATGCCTCCGGCTCTCGCGCGGTTGATGAAGTCGACCATGACCAGGGAGTCGTTGACGACGACGCCGGTGAGTCCGACGGTCGAGTACAGCAACAAATAGCTCACGGTGTACCCGAGCAGGCCGACGCCGGCGATGACGCCGACGAACGCGAACGGGATGGCCAGAGTAACGACCAGTGGCTGCAGGTAGCTGCGAAACAGCGCCGCGAGGATCATGTAGATCGCCAGGAAAGCGACTGGGAAGATGTCGCCGACCGCTTCGAACGACTTGTTGGTCTCCTCGAACTCCCCACCGTACTGCACCTGTACTTGCGGGTAGCGTTCTTCAATGTCGGCAAAGTGGGCGCGCAGTTGCTGGTTTGCCGTGGTGGAGGTGGCGAGTTTGTCGTCGACCTCGGCGTAGACGCTAACCGTCCGTTTGCCGTCGTAACGCCGATACGACAAGTAGCCGCGCGAAAGCTCGATGTCGCTGACGTCGCGCAGGCGCAGGAGGTACCCGCCCGCGGCACGCACTTCCACGTCGAGCAGATCCTGCAGCCCCATTCGGTCCCCCTCTTCGAGCATGACGCGAATGTCCATGTCGTCGTTCAGAGTCGGATCTCGGAAGCTCGAGGCTACGATGCCGTCGTTTGCACCGCGCAGCGCGGTGGCGAGATCTTCGAAGCGCAGGCCGTGACGTGCGGCGCGCTCCTTGTCGATGACCAGGCGGACTTCGTCCGGGCCCGGTTTGAGGTTGTGCTCAATGTTGTAAACGCCGGGGAGCGTCTGGAGATAAGCGGACATTTGCTCGGCGATCGATTTCGACAGCTCGTAGTCGTCGCTCTGGATGCGCACCTCGACCGGGGGACCCACCGGCGGACCATCCTGTTCGGCG
>JANQHZ010000822.1 GCA_028282445.1 Candidatus Binatia bacterium
GGAGTCGGCGATTGCGGATTTCTCGGTAAAAGAATCGAACTATCCGGGTATTTGTGTTTAGTAGGAAGAAGCTGCGAACTGGGATCTACACTAGTTTCAGCTTGCGATTCCCCTGGGGGGGCGAAAATTCCAGGTGGACCGCGGTCCAGGGATCTCCGTGGATCCGCAGGGAATATAGCCCTCCTGGGAGGGATCCAATCGCGTGGCGCGGTGGGGTCTACTCGAACTTGCCGTGACGCCCGGCGCCCTTGGCGAAGCGTGTCGCTCCCTCCAGGGTCTCGCCCGAATGAATGACGTCGAGCCCGATCTTGGTCTCGGCCAATAGCGCCTCTTCGATCGATAGGCTCCACTGGCGGTAGGACGACATCCGATCGCCACGCATGCAGCGCGGTGGGAACTTGGCGATTTGCCCGGCCAGCTCGACCGCCGCGGTCTCGGCCGACCCAGGTTCGACCAGGCGGTTGGCCAGCCCCATACGCAGCGCTTCCTCACCCGAAACGCCGCGGCCGGTCAGGATCATGTCGAGCGCGTGGCTGTGGCCGATCAGTCGGGGTAGCCGGATCGTACCGCCGTCGACCAACGGTACCCCCCAGCGGCGGCAGTAGACTCCGAATACGGCGTCGGTGGCGGCCACCCGCAGGTCGCACCAGGCGGCGAGCTCGAGGCCGCCGGCGACTGCGAAACCCTCGACGGCCGCGATCACCGGTTTCGACAGCAACATGCGCGTCGGTCCCATCGGTCCGTCGCCATCCTCCCGCACCTTGTTGCCGCGCCCGTCGCTGACCGCCTTGAGGTCGGCGCCCGCACAGAAGGTTCCGCCGGCGCCGCTCAGCACGGCGACGGCAAGCTCGTCGTCGGCGTCGAATTCGCGGAACGCGTCGGCCAGGGCGTCGGCGGTTGGTCCATCGACGGCGTTGCGGCATTCAGGGCGGTCGATGGTGACCACCAGTACGGAGTCGTTGCGTCGTTGGCGGATCATGTCGGTGCGCACCTGCCGCCGCTAATCCGGGCTCTGCGCTTTCTTCTTGCCGCGCAGCACGACCTGGTACTCGTCGATGTCGAAGTCGGCGAGCTCCTCGACATTGCGGACCTCCAGGGAATGCCACGGGATGTCGTAGATGCGTTTGGTGTCGTCGTCGATCAGGTGGTGGTGTCGCTCGGTGTTGGGGTCGAACACCACCCGTCCTTCGGTGAGGTCGAGCTGCCGCAGTAGGCCCTTGCCGACGAAGAGGTTGAGCGTGTTGTAGGTCGTGGCGCGCGACAGCATCGGGAAGCTTCGCTTGACGGTATTCCAAACCTGGTCGGCCGACGGGTGATCGTCCGCCTGCAGAACGTATTCGGCGACGGCGACGCGCTGGGCGGAGGGGCGAATGCCGTGCTTGCGTAGCCTCTCCACGATCTCGCGCGTCATGGCGTTACACTAGGACTGTCTAGCCGGGTAGGTCAACGCGAGTGACGTGCGCGAGTGACGTGGCGCTCGTGGTCCGTTTGATTCCGAAACAACACGCCGTCCTGATCAGGGCTAAGGCTGAGGCGGAGGCGAGGCTGAGGTAGGTGGTCGCGCGGAGCGCGACCGCTATTGCGGTGCCCGATGCTCATCACGCTGCGAGGTGAACCGTGACTCGCCGACAGCGACTCTCGACTCGCCGCGCTCGATACTCTACTGGTGACGTCATGGGGCCACCACCGGCAACGGATCCGCCGCCGATTCCGAGTGGACGCTGGGCGGCAGCCCTACGGGGGGAGTGTCCGCGCTGCCGTCGCGCGCCGATCTTCTCGTCGATCCTCAAGATGAACGAGAAATGTTCGTCGTGCGGGCTCCAGTTCGACCGCGAGCCGGGCTACTTCTCGGGGGCCATGTACATCAGCTACGCGATGGCCGTGCCGATCGCCGCGGCGGTGACCATCCTCGCCGGCTTGGCTTTGCCGTCGCTGTCATTCGAGGCCTGCGTCGGGGTTGCCTTCGTGGTGCTGACGCCTCTCTCGCCCTTGCTCTTCCGCTACTCCCGCATCTTCTGGATCCATTTCGATCGAAATGTCGATCCGTAACGACCCCCGTCCCCTTCCAGGGGCTGTCGATCTTCTCGTCACGGAATTGGCGATCGAGGCTAAGGCTGAGGCGAAGGCGCGGCTGAGGGTGGTGGTCGCGCGCAGCGCGACAGCGATTACCGTGCCCGATGCTTCCCTACCATCCTCAGCCTTCGTCTCGCCTTCGCCTCAGCCTTGATAGGGACATTCGCTCGTTCTCTGTGTGATTTCGTTTTTCGACACCCTCTGGGATGGGGACGGTCTGTTGTAGCGTTAGCGAATCAAGGTGAAGCGCCGTCGCCCGGACGTTATCTTGCTTCGCGGGCATGATTGGTCCAGTGTCCTTCGGATATGCATGGCGCCGAATTGGGTGATTCCGCCAGCGCTCTTCTGCGTTGGATTCCAATGCTGCCGTTGCTC
>JANQHZ010001187.1 GCA_028282445.1 Candidatus Binatia bacterium
GCGGGCATGAGCACCGTGTAGAGCGGCCACGCGGTCAATCAGGCGCCCTGCTTCCGGCTTGGAGCTCTCGTCCGCGACGAGCTCGACATCGACACCGAGCTCGCTGAGGTCGTGAATGATGACGGCGGCATTCCGTAGGGCTTCGTCGTGGCGCCAACGCCGGAGCAGCGTCGTCTTCCCCGAGCCGAGAAAGCCGCAGAGCACCGTCACGGGGAGTTTTTCGGGAGAACTCATCGCAGGCCTAGCTGTCGGTTGGGCGGCGACCGATCACCGGGAGAGCTCGTGACTGGTCTTTGCGTTCGCCGACCGGCTCACCCGAGCCGCATCGACCAGCTTGTCGCCGGCTCGCCTTGCCCCGGCGATGTTCCGCGCCGCGGGCCCCAGCTCGAGCTCCGCGAGCGGCCCCGAGACGTAGACACGCGAATGCCAGCGCAGCGCTGAGTCCACGATCGGGTAGCCACAGCGGGCGCACGGTAGCGAAGCCGAGGCGATGAGCGTCTCGACCATACTTCCGCCCGGGCGCTGCGAGGAAAACCCTGTGGCAAGCAGCACGCTCTCGACTTCCAGCTCGGTCTTGGTGGAGAGCCGCAACGCGAGGCCACCGGAGTGCGAGTCAAGCCTTTCGACGTGCCCCTTATGCCAGCTGAGGTGATCGCCTTTCATTGCCTGGAGTAGCGCCTCCCGGACATCGGGAGGCACCGACCCCTTGTGTCGAGCCTCTGCGATCAGGGCCCGGCGCCGGCTGAAGTCTCGCTCGCGACTGAAGCCCGCCATGAACCTCGGGCCGAGCCAGCCCGGATCGCTGTCGAACTGATGCTGACGCAGGGGATGGCGCGACACCAGGTGAACGTGATGCCCCTCATCGAGTAGGCGAAGTGCCACTTGGCCCGCGGAGATGCCGCCGCCGATCACGGCGACCGTCTGGCTCGGCGAGGGCCACCAATCGAACCCAGGGGCGAAGATGTGGCGTACGCGAGAGTTGTCCCGTGGCGCCCAGTCCGGCCATGCGGGCTGCTCGCTCGCGCCGATGGCCAGTACGAGATTGCGTGCCGCGATCTCGCGCCCGCGCGAGAGCTGGACAACGCCCCCGTCGTTGTCGACAGCACACTCGAGGGCACGGTCCTGGATGTGGAGGTCTGCGAGTCCAAAGGTCTCCACCACGTGCTCGCAATGTGCATTGAAGATCGTGAGCGCAGGCCGGTTGTAGGGCTGAGCGAAGAGCGAGGGCTCTTCGCTCGTGCGACCGCGCGCGAAACGAAAAAGTGCGCCGGCGTCGAGGTCGAGGTGGTGGACCACCGGCGACCTCAGGTGGGTCATCCCGGTCGTCGCCGACGAAGTGCGCCAGCACTCGAGTAGGCGGTTACCCGGGTCCACGATGCGAAGTCGCTCGGGCTTCACGCCCGCCTCGCCGATCAAGCGCGCGGCAATGTGCACGCCGTGAATCCCACCGCCGATGATCAGCCAATCCAGATTCATTTCACTATCAAGGACGCACCGCGATCCGTAGGCGCACGGGATCGGACGGGCCGTATTCCGGTGACGACGAGACGAGTCGAAACGTCATCGAAGCCTCGGCGGTCTCCCCCGATGAAACCACAAGCTGCCAGGACGGGTGCACGTGCAGACTCGGCGCGACTCCGAGCGGCGCCCGATCTCCGGCAGCCGCGAGGCGCCTACCGACGACGACTGCGGAGACGCCCGGATCGAGCGCAACGATCTCGATCGCTACCTCGATACCGCGCTCGAGGGGGTGCAACTCACCCGACGAGTCCGGGCGAACGAGTGCGCCGAAACCGGGCTGGGTGGCGGAGAACAGATCAACGCCCTTGAAGCTGCTCGCGAGAGAGGCCTGCACGACCACGTCCGCCCCCTGCAGGAGCGCCAGCTTCTTCTCCTCGTCGCCGCTACCGGCGACGAGGAGATCTCGATGCTGATTGGCTCCCAGCGGCACGTTGAACGCGAGTTGCTTGACCGCCGTTCCCTTCAGGTCCAAACGACGGATCACGCCGTCGAAGCTGGTGCGTCCGCGCAGAAGCTGACTCTCCCCGCGGAACTCCGAGCTGTCGCCGCGAGTTTCCCCGGTGAGGGGATTCGCCACCGCGTGCAGCACGACCATGCCTCGCATCGATTCGCCAAACAGATCGACCTCGATGGTATCCTGCGCCAGTCGGACACCCAGTTTCGCCTCGCCGTCGAGCACGTACGCCACGAGTTTGCCGTTGCTCGGGTCGTGCACCAGCTCGACGTGGGCAAATTCCGAACCGATCATCAGCAGGGTACCGCCGTGTGGCGCCTTGAAGACGTGCTGCGCAGGTGCACGTGCCGCGCCGACGATTGTCGCCACGACGGCAACTGCGATTGTCATCCATCGACATCGGCGAGCGATGATGGCCGATGGCTCAAGCACGGGGCACCAGATTCTGCGATACGTCGGTGGCATACGCCCGCACGGCGGGGACGAGCCCGGCCACGGCTCCGAGCGCCGTCATGGCAAGCGGCGTCCACACCATCGCCGGATGGAAGGCGAGCAACTCGATGACGACTCCCGTCTGCGCTCGGATCAGCGCCGCGGTGGGGATGAGAATAGCCGCCAATACGACGAACCCGAGAAGCGCGCCGCTCCCCGCGATCACGGTCGCCTCGGCCACGATGACCGCAAGCACTCTCGAGCGCCGCGCGCCCAGAGCCCGCAGCACCGCGATCTCGTGTCGCCGCTCGCCGATCGTGTTGTACACCGAGGCGAGGATCGCTGCGCCGGCGATCAGCACGACGAGATACGCGACGAGCGAGAGGATGCGCTGCACCCAGCCGAGCTTGTCGAGCAGGTCGACCATCACGCGCGCAATCGGCCACGCCAAGGTCGCGACCTTGCCCTGCCGGTTGATCGTCTGGTTGAGCAGGAATCCAGCTTGCGGGCTGCGCAGGGCGAGCATCACCGCGCTCACCTCCTTGTGCTCGTCCGGAATCGACTCCCCCTCGCGCGGCTCGTAGGCCTCGCCCGCTCCGCGCAGCACGTGCCCGCCCATGCGGTATACGCTCTCGAGCGGGACCCAGATGAC
>JANQHZ010000011.1 GCA_028282445.1 Candidatus Binatia bacterium
ACCAGATCATCGAGGGCGAGTCGACCCCGCGCATTGAATGCGATTTCATGAACCCGCCCCCCGTTGGCGAAGAGCGCGTCGAAATCGTCCGCATGGACGAGCGCCCCGCTGCGATCGAGACTTTCACCGACCGCATCCAGCACCCCACCGACATAGAACAACTCGTTGCCCAGCGATCCGTCCGCCGCCTGCACGACCACGACGATCTCCGCGCCGACGTCGACGTTCAGCGACCTGGCCAACTTGCGCCCCAACACGAGCTGCCGCGAAGCGGTCTCGGATACGAACGCGCCGACCCCGAGACGGTCCGCCAAGTCCGAGACTCGCACCTCGAGCTCCGGACTCACCGCCCAGAACATCGCCCCCGCCGACTTCGTGCCGTGCGCGACCAGGCCGTAGCCAAAGCTGCGCGGTGCTGCGTCGATTCCGGCCTCCCGCGCCCGTTTGATCAGTTGGTCGGCGGCTTCGATCTCCTGATAGAGAGAACGCTCGGCCAGGTAACCGTGCGGGTGCGCCTGCGCTTCGCCAACGACGAGGTCGGTCGCGTTGCGAACCATTCCGTCGACCATTCCGGCCAGCAGCGCATCGGTCACGACCAAAATAGCCGTAGCGAAGCCGATCGCCGCAAGCGTGATCGCCGTACGTCGTTTATTGCGCCACAGATTGCGCCAGCCGAGGCCAAGAGCTTGCCGCATAACTCAGTCGACCTGCTCGCAGGAAGCACCTCACCACGGTCGACGATTCTGGAATAGCACCGGCTGCGGCCGCTTCCAATCGCTCGGATTCGGCACGCAAACTACAGCAGCACGCAAGGCAACATCCGTGCACTCGCGGGCGTGTCTCTGCCCCTATGAAGGCGACGGTTTTTCATAGACACTCCAGCCCCGTGTCGATAGGTTCCCGGAGGAAAGCAGCCGTTGCCCGCGGGGCGGCGGCGACGCCAGAGAGGAGCAGCCAATGCCGAGCCTGACCGCTCAACACCTGACGATCGCGCTGACTTCGATGTCGATTCTATGGGCTGTCGGTGGAGCCTTCGGCGGCGCACCGCCCGCGCCAACCGTCAACCTCGAGTTGGTCGCCACCGCCTCCGACCAAGTGGTCCACATCGCCAACAGCGGGGTGGCCGGCGACGATCGGCTCTTCCTGGTCAGAAAATCCGGCGTCATCGACATCTTCGACGGCACCAGCATCCTCGCTACGCCCTTTCTCGACATCGACGGAATCGTCGGCGGCAGCGGCAATACCGGCGACGAGCGAGGCCTGCTCAGCATGAGCTTTCATCCCGACTTCGACACCAACGGTTTTTTCTTCGTCAACTACACGGACAACGGCGGCGACACGGTGATCGCCCGCTACGACCTCACCGGCAATCCGAACATCGCCGACAGCGTCGACCCGGTGCAGATCCTCAGCGTCGAGCAGCCGGCCGGAAATCACAACGGCGGACAGATCCAGTTCGGCCCGAACGACGGCTATCTCTACGTCGGCATGGGAGACGGCGGCAGCGGATGCGACCTCGCCGGCACCGGTTGCAACGCCCAGAAGACCGATTCCCTGCTCGGCGCGATGTTGCGCATCGACGTCGACGGTGACGACTTCCCGCTCGACAGCGGTCGCAACTACGCGATCCCACCCACCAACCCGTTCGTCCTCGACGGCACTGTCGAAGACGAGATCTGGTCCTACGGTCTGCGCAATCCGTGGCGCTTCTCCTTCGACCGCGCCAACGGCGACCTCTATATCGGTGACGTCGGGCAAAATGGTGGCACGCGCCGCGAGGAGATCAACTACCAGGCCGCGGCGAGCGCCGGCGGGGAAAACTACGGATGGCCGGTCGCGGAAGGAACGCAATGCGGTCCCGGCACTTGCGACACATCGAACTGCCCGATGCCGTTGCCGTCGTGCGCCAGCCTCGAGTTCCCCTTGTACGATTACAACGGCGGCTGTGCGGTCACCGGCGGCCACGTCTACCGAGGCGGCGACATCCCCGAGATCGCGGGGCGCTACGTATTCGGCGATTATTGCTCGGGGGATATCGTCGCACTCGACGTCGGCACCCTCGACGACCCAATTATCGCCGACACCGGATTCGAGCTCACTACGTTCGGCGAGGACATCGACGGCGAGCTCTATGTCGCTGTCGGCAACCAGATCTACAAGCTGACTTCCGCCGGTACACCGACACCGACCGGGACTCCAACCGCAACCGCGACGCCGGCGCCGCCCGCAACCTGTCCGCCGGCACCCCTGGGTGGCTGCCGCACCGCCGGCAAGGGCATCCTCAAGATCGCGGATCGATCGGACGACTCGAAGGACGTCCTCATCTGGAAGTGGCTGCGGGGCGCCGCCGCCGGCCAGACCGAGCTCGGTGCCAACCCGCTCACCGGCAGCACGTCGTACGCGCTCTGTGTCTACGACGAGACGGCCGCAACCCCCAATCTGGCGATCGACATTACGATCGATCGAGCCGGCGAGCTATGCGGCAGCAAGCCCTGCTTCAAGGCGATCGGAGGCGGTCCTCCGGACGGTAAGGGGTGGAAGTACAAGGACAAGGATACCGCCGCCTCCGGAGCTCTGAAACTGGTCCTCAAGGCCGGCAGTGCCGGAAAGTCGAAAATCGTCTTCAAGGCCAAGGGCAGCAACCTCCCTCTGAGCGGCCCAGTCGGCCCTGGGGAGTACTTCGATCAAGACACCGACGTTGTCGTCCAACTTCTCTCCAACGACGGCGGCGTCTGTTTCGAATCCACCTTCGCCACACCGGCAACCAGAACCGACGACGATAAGTTCAAGGACAAACTCTGAGCATCGCAAAACCGCCTACACGGCGAAGGGGGCCGCCGGCGGCGCAAGCGATGGGTGGCCCGTCGTGGCGTCGAGACCGCGATCTGCGGCGGTGAATCGCCGCGGGTTGCCGGCGCGTTCTCGCTCTTCGATCAGCTGCCCGATCAACCCGCCGTACTTGGCGAGATGTTGGATACCGAGAAACTCGTTGCCGACGCGCCGTCGCGCGTTTTCCCCCAACCAGCTACCGAGACGCGGATTGGCCACCAGGCTCGCCAGCTTCTCCGCGAGTCCGTCGAGGTCATGGGCATCCTGTAAAAGCAGGCCGTTTCGGCCGTGATCGATCTGGTCGAGGATTCCGCCGACCGGGCTGGCCACCACCGGCCGCCCCTTCCACATCGCCTCGGTCACGGTCAGTCCGAAGCCTTCCATCAAGCTCTTCTGGACGACCACCGACGCCTGCCGCTGGATCGCGTTGACGACCGCGCCGTTTTCCTGGACGTCGGTCATCGGCAGCGACACCAGTTGAATGCGACAGCGCACGTGCGGCGGTAGAGCCGCCCTTGTCTCCACGACCTCGCGGTAGACGCGGGCGCCCTCGGGGTCGTCCGCCACCGCGCTGGCATCGGGCCCGACCAGCATGAGGACGGAACCGCTCTCGTCACCCAGATCGAGCATCCGCACGAACCCGCGCATGACGCCGATCGGATCCTTGAGTGGGTCCCAGCGTGACACCTGCACGACCAGCGGCGTTTCGGCAGACGGAACGCGGCCCTCACGCACGATGCGTGCGCGCATCGCGACCGACCCCTGGCTACCGTCCTCGCGAACGAAGGTCGCGGCCGCCTCGTTTTTGACCCCGCGGAGGATCCCGGTGTTCACCAGAATCGCTCGAAACTGCTCGTCGCTCATGGACTGGTTCTTGGGAGAAAACGCATCGATGCTGGGTGTAATGATCGACGACTTACCGTGATCGCAATAATCGGGGACGTAAGACTCGCGGGTGAAAACGAACGCCGGAACATCCTCGAGATAGTGCGAGAGGAAACGCCAGCCGCGCGTAACCTCGTCGTCCACCGTGTCCTTTCCGATGTGACAGCGCCAAATGACCAGCGCCCCCTTGTCGATCAGGTACGGCGCCAGTCCGGCGGTCTGCGGATCGTGAAGAATCACCACGTCGCCCTCGCGCACCTGCGACGCGTAGGCCGCGGCGTTCTCCCGCGTCACCGTATCGTAGATCTCGTGGGCTTTGTCGCCGAGCGGCGATCCGTCGCCGGCCGAACCGTGCAACGCATGGTGAAGCCGCTTGGTGACGGCAAAGAAGTCGTCGTTTGCCCGCATCACCATCCAGCGCGCGTCGATCCCGGCCCCGCGCGCGTAGGGCAGCAAGGATTGCAACATCTCGGCGACGCCGCCGCCGGCGGCGGTCGAGTTGACGTTCCAAACCGACCGGCCGTCCAGGCGGGTCAATACCGAGGACGCGAGCCCTCCGATCCGGTCCATCGCCTCCGATCCGACGATCGATTCAAAGCGAGCGATGTCGCGTTCGGGCATTCGAATTTCGTTCATGTCAGCTCCCCTACTCACTCCCGCGGTCGAACGAGCGCACGCGGGATTCCGTACGCCTTGCGGTGCAAGGGGCATACCGAGTGGCGCCCTTCAGGCCGAGAGAGTGAGTAGGGGGGCTGGCATGAACGAAATTCGGATGCCCGA
>JANQHZ010000023.1 GCA_028282445.1 Candidatus Binatia bacterium
GAAGCGTGGGCGTTCCTTGTAGCCGGAGCCGGCACGCGCGAAGTGGTTGTCGCTCGAGGCCATCAAGCCGAAGCGAAAGCGCCGAGGCTGCGTCGACCCGGGCGCGAAGTCGCCGATCGCAAGAGCGTACTGCGCCGAGCTGCGTGGTCGGTAGTAGAAGGCGGGTTGGCGGCAATCGCGGCACTGGCCGGCGTCGGCCCACTCTTCCCATTCGACGGCCGGCACCGTCATGTGGGGGAACGCGCCGGCGTCGGCGGCGTAGAGCCGCGCCTGTTCTGCGCGCGCCGCGCACTCTGCGTGCGGCAGTCCGGCGGCGAGGCAGCGGCCTTCGACGATCTCGCCGGCTCGTCGGCACATCGGCACATAGTCTTCTCGGGCGGGGGGGCAGTCCGGAGTGGCGTCGGAGCGCAGGACGACGTCCTGCCAGTCGCGGTACACTTCCGAGTCGCCGTGACCCGAGTAGACCTCGATTAGAGTCTGCCTCGCGGGGTCGTGCATATCGCCTGCGAGCTGCTTGTCGAGCGACGAGCCCTGCGGCGTGTAGACGCCCCACGCGGTTCCGTGCGGGATGACGATCGAATCGTGGCCCCACTCTTCGAGCTTGCGAAACAGGTCGCTCGGTCGCGGCGCCACCTCGAGGCAGTCGTCGGGTAAGTCTCGCGTGTGGACTCCGGCCGGGCACGTCCGCCGGGCGGCGAGCTCGCTGAAGAACCTCGCCGTGTCGGCGCCGGTCGCCAATCCGAAGAGTCCGCGTTGCCATAGGCCCATACTGGGCGAGTGTTTTGCGGCGATCGGTCGACGAGGGATTCTCTCGTCGTCGAGGTGCGCGAGAAGAACGTTCTTGTGGCCGTAGTGGTCCTCGGGGACAAGACCCGACTGCGTCCACTCCCAGCCGAGAAACGCTACCGTGTCCTGACCGACCTCGTTGCAGCGACGGATCGATTCGACGGTCTCGCGCCAGTGCTCGGGTGTCAGCGACTCGGCGTGGTCGTTGATCGACCAGAAGTCCAGGCCCGAGCAGAAGCGGGCGAAGTCGCATGCGTCGGCGGGGGGGTGCGCGCCCTCGCCACCCGCTTGCGGAAGACTGAAGAAGAACGCGTCGGCCGAGAAGGTGCTGTGGACGTGCAAGTCGCCGAAGAGCACTTGCTTGGCGTCGGGTTTTCCAACCGTCGCCGCAGCGCGTCTGATGGTCGCCATCCTGCCGGCCGTGGAGGCGGCGGCGCGGGACTTGCGGGTGATCGTACCCGCGCCCTGATGACTGCCGACGATGCCGCTGCCGACTGCGACCACGACGAGCGCGGCGAGCGCCGAGACGCCGAGGAGTGCGAAGAGCAGTTTCTTGAGCAAGGGGCTGCCTACTCGCTAGGCGGCACGTTCATGCCGCGTTCGACGGCAGGGCGCTGAGAGATTTCCTTCATCCAGCGTTCGAGATTGGGCAACTTGGCGACTTCGTCGGGCATCATGGCCGCGAACGGTTGCCAGGCTGCCACCACCCAGGGATAG
>JANQHZ010000056.1 GCA_028282445.1 Candidatus Binatia bacterium
GGTGGCGACCAGGTAATTCAGGGAGTTCGCCACCAACGTGATCTTCAACATGTCGAGGAACCCGAAGCGTTCGCCTGCGGCGACGGCGATGCCGTGGTAGGATAACGCCATCGTCACGTAGCTGGCAGCGACGCAGATCAATGGAAGGACGAGTAGGACGTGGTCGGCGTCGGCCAGAACCCGCCATAGCTCGTAGATATCCGTGAAAGCGAAGAGAACGACGAAGGCTAGAAGGCCGAATGCAAAGGCTCCGCCGATCCATCCCCGCTTGCCTCGGGGTTTTCCTTTCCGACTCGGCTCCGCTGCGGGGGTGTTCTTCTCGATATTCAAGTTGCTCACGGTCGCGCCCCGGGCCCTGCGGACTTATTTGCTGACCGGAGCAGGGTCAAGTGTGCTCGCCCGGCCCGGCACGAACCACGTAGCCTCGCTCTGATCCGGCTGGCTCGACGGCGATGAGATTCTTACGACTGTTTTTGAAGATCGCGGTGGGGCTGACGGTGCTGCTGGCTCTCGCCGTGACGGTGACGTTGTGGTCCCTCGGGCGGATGGACGAAGACCTGATCGCCCGCCTGAGTGCGGCGATCGGCGAGCCGGTGCGGGTCGACGAGCTGGACACCGAGCTGTTTCCACCGGGGGTGCGGGTAACCGCTTTCGCGGTCGGCGAGCCGGTTCGAGTCGCGGCGGGCCAGCTCTCGCTTGGACTCGACGTGCTCGAATCCCTGCGCCACTGGCGATTGCATTTGGAAGCGAGCTTGCGAGACGTCGATCTCGACCTGCGTCCCGGCGAGGCGGCGGAGGCTGAACGGGGTGGCGATACGAGCTTCGGGTTCTCGCTCCCCATCGAGCTCGTCCTCCGACTCGAACGCCTCAGCGTGCAGCTCAGCGACGACCGGCGCATCAGCGTCGCTCGCGCCCACGTGCGCGGTAAGCAATTGGCGATAATCAGTGCCGAAGCGGAGCTCGGGGCCGAAGGCGTGCTGCTGGAGGGGGAAGGCCGAGTCGTGGTGGATCGCGCTCGGGCAATGGTGCACTCCCATCGAAGGCGCTTGATCATCGACAAAGTGGAGCTTCGCGGGCCGAGCTTGGCATTGGATGCCGGCCCGGATGATTCTGCTCCAGCGAGCGGGGGCACGCTGGCTCCCACGAGGGTGAGGTTTCGGGGGCAGGCCGGCGACCTGATCGATTTCTTTGCCGGTCACACCGGGGTGGAGGCCACGGTGATGCTCGACGCGTCGATCGAGGGCGCGCTCGCCGATCCGAAGGTCGAGGGCCACCTGGAGGTCGAGGACGCCCGATACGATGAACTGCGACTGAGCCGTGTTTCCGCGGAAGTGCGGCGTAGCAAGGGTATCTGGCGTGCGGACGAGCTCGAAGTGTCCTGGCCGCAAGGCCGGGTGAGCGGAGACCTGACGATCGTGGAGGAAAGCACGCAGCTGGCGGGCAACCTCGAATGGACCGGACTCGACCTTGCTCGACAGCCCGATCCAGTTTCCCGACTCGACGCCAAATCGAGCGGGCAGGCGCGGCTAGAGATCGATCTACGTCGCCTGATGGGTAACGGCGAAGCGAGCGGCTGGCTTGGGCGGGACAAGCAGGACGCCGCGCGCTTTCGGACCACGTTCGCCGTCTCCGACGATTCGCTTCGGGGGTGGATCGAGCTGGAGGGTGAAGCTGAGAATCGCCTGCGAGTCGATGTCGAACGGGACGGTTCGGACGGACTCGCCGGAACCGGCAAGCTCGAGTTGGCTGCGGTGGATCGGATGCTGGCGCGGATAGGCTATCGCCCACCGCTGTCGATCGCCGGCGCGCTTTCCGCTGACGTCCGCTTAGAGGGGAGCACGCGCGATCCGAAGGCGACGGCGAAAGTTCGCGGGACGGACCTTCGGCTCGGGCAGGGACCGAAGTTCGATCTACGAGGAGCCGGCCGCGTGTCGTCGGCGCGGGTCCTGTTCGAGGACGCCGAGCTTCGCTTTCGGGATGGCGGCTTCCTCCGTGCGCATGGCGGTATCGCCTTCGAAGCGGAGGCGAGCAACAGCGTCGAGTGGGAGCTCGCGGGCATCGAGGTAGCGACCCTCTTGGTTCCCTTGATGCGACCCGGCGATGGGGTTTCGCAGCCGCCGCTTGCCGGAGTTCTGCAGGGAAGTGGTCGCATCGAAGGCGCATGGGAAGACGTGCGCGCGGAGGGTGGCGTCCGCGTCGAGGGTGGGCGCCTGGACGGCATCGAGTTGGCAGAATTATCCATCGATGGTGTGGCGACCGGCGAGACGTGGACAGCGTTGGCGCGGGTAGCCAACGCGGGGGCGGGGCGCGGCAGAGTTGAGGTGAAAGGCTGCGGCGCAGAAATGACCGAGGTGGAGGCGCTCGTCAGCGATTGGCCGGTACGGGAGCTTCTCCTTTCCCAGTCGGAGGAGCTGTCCGGAACAGTTGACCTGAATGGGAAGTTCGAGGCCGTCGGGCCAGTCGGTCGTGGCTCGGTGGAGCTGGCGACCAGTCGCCTCTCGCTCGAGGGGCGGTCCGTGGGTGGATCCCGAATCGAGGCCATCGGAGACGATACCGGATGGCGATTGAGCGGGCGGCTGCTGGACGGTAGCGCGACATTGCGCGGCACAGTTCAAGCGCAGGCCGGCGCGCCCTTCGAGGTGCGCATTGGCCTGCATGAAGCGACCTTCCCGTTGCCGCTGCCAACCTCGAGCGAAACCGACGTCACCAGCGGTGGTGAGTTGGTAGCGAGCGGCAGTGTGGCGGAGATCGCGGCCAGCGAGGTGACCTTGACGCTGGACACCCTGCGTCTGGCGAGCGGTAGCCAGCGTTTGGTCGCAGCAGACGGTTTGCGAGCGGCCTGGCAGCAGGACCGCTTACGGCTCCAGCCGTTGACCTTGCGTGGCGGCTCTACCGAGCTCTCGCTCGAAGGCGAGTTGTCCGAGGCGGATGGTGTGGAGCTGCGCGTCGCTGGAAGCCTCGGCTTGATGTGGCTCGCCCAACTGTCCACCGTGGTAGAGGAACTGAGCGGCGCGGCGCAAGTGGATCTATCGATCCATCAGCGTCGGGAGGGGGAACCCCAGATTCGCGGCTCGATCTCTTTGCAAGGTGCCGGTGTCGAGATCGCCGGGCTGCCGCCGGCGACCGCGGTCGGGGGCAAGGTCGAGCTAAGCCCCGGGTCGGTACGGGTCGACTCGCTGGCCGGGCAGATGGGCGGCGGGGAGTTCCGGCTTGCCGGGGCCGTCGACATGCAGAGTGGGCCCGCGCTTGA
>JANQHZ010000099.1 GCA_028282445.1 Candidatus Binatia bacterium
CCCGACTGCCGCTTCGTATACCTGGCTCAACAAAACCTTTGGATTCCAAACTTGATCCCCTGCCTTGAACGACGGCGTCACAGGAGGCACAGAGGACACAGAGATATTCGTATCGATTCTCAGCGAAGGAATTGCTCGCGCCGATTCTCTAGGGGTATCGAACTGCGGACCGCAAACCTTCGCGAGCAATTCTGAAGTTGGCGTCATTCCCGAGATCTCTGTGTCCTCTGCGCCTCTGTGGTGAAAAAAGTCGCTAAAAGATCTTGGTGAAGAAGTCCTGCATGTCCTGCCAGGACTGGGCGTCGGCTTCGGCGTGGTAGGCGAGGGGCATGCCGTACTTTTCTCCCTTGGCGGTGGCTTCGGGGTTGGTGTAGCCGTGCAGCGCCCCGTCGTAGGCGCGGAAGTCGCAATCGGCCTTTGCCTCGCTCATCTCGGCCTTGAAGGCATTGACGTCATCCTCGGGTACGAGCGCGTCGGCGCCGCCGTGACAGACCAGGATCTTGGCCTTGACGCTGCCCGCTTCCGGCTTGTGAAACGAACCGAGCGAGCCGTGGAAGCTGACGACGCCGGCGAGCGGCATGCCGATGCGAGCGGCGTGGAGAACCACTGCGCCGCCAAAGCAGTAGCCGATCGCCGCCAGCTTGCCGGCGCCGACCGCATCTTGCGACTCGAGTAGACCCGCCGCCGCTTTGAATCGCGCTTCGATGCCGGCGACGTCGCCGAGGGCGGCGCTCATCAGCTCGTTGGCCTGTTCCGGGTTGTCGGCGACCACCCCGTCGCCGTACATGTCGGCGGCCAGCGCGGTGTAGCCGAGCTCGGCCAATTTGGCGGCGCGGCCGCGGATGTAGTCGTTCAAGCCCCACCATTCGTGGACGACGATGACGCCGGCTCCGTTGGGCGACGCCGGCTTGGCGAGATGTCCGCGCAGCGACTTACCCCCGGCTTCGTAGGTGACGTCCTGGGTTTCGATATTGGCCATAGTTACCTCCGTTGGAACAATCGGCACGGAGTCGTGCCGAAGTGACTTGGAATCGCAGATGAACGTAGATCAACGCGGATGTGCGGATGCGAAACGCGGCATCCGTCGAGCGCCCGAACTGACGTCAACCTCTAGCGTGGCGTTGCGAACGCTCACGGCATCGAGATCAGCGTTCATCTGCGGTTTCAATTTTCAGATCACCCCGTGCAGCTGAAGAGTGCTGCGGTGACCGCGCCGATCAGCTCGCTGATCGTGACGTTGCCGCCGCCGTCGCGGTCGAAGGAGGGGCAGGAATCGAGAGCCGCGCGCCCGAGCGCGATGTTGACGCCGCGGATGAGCTCGCTGATGCTCAGCTCGCCGTCTGCGTTGCAGTCGCCGATGCACGGGCGCACCGCCGGAATCGTGTTGGTCGGCGTGTTTGTCTGGGTGGGAGTCGGCGGTACGGGAGTATCGGTCGGTCGCGGCGTGCTGGTGGCAATCGGTACGGTTGGCGTCGGTGTTGGGGTATCGTCGGACGGTTCGCTCACCAACTGGATGTCGAGGCGCTTCACGT
The DNA here is from genome assembly GCA_028282445.1 of Candidatus Binatia bacterium. Classification (GTDB taxonomy): domain Bacteria; phylum Desulfobacterota; class Binatia; order HRBIN30; family CADEER01; genus CADEER01. The sequence continues at coordinate 1,533 of JANQHZ010000099.1, forward strand.
GGCTCTCGCCGGAGGCGTCGGTGAGCCGCACCGTGATGCACAAGTCGAGCGGGGTGCCGCCGAAGTTGAGGATGGTTCCATCCAGCAGCCCACTGGTACTCAGGCTCAGGCCCAAATCGGCGGCGGTCGGGCAACCGAAGTCGTCGAAGGGGAGGTCCTCCCAGGTGACCGGGGCGGTAGCGTTCGCCGCCTGCAGCTGGACGCTGTAGGGCTCGCGGATGACGCCTTCGGGCAACGGGCTGTCGGTTGCCACCGCGGGTGGAGCGTCGGCCGGGTAGAACGCCCGGATGCCGTTGATGTCGTCGGTGCGCGGGTCGGCGCAGCGTCCGTCGAAGTGGGCGCGAAAGTACATGAGCGCGTCGCGGAACTCCTGATTCGGCTCGTTTACACTCTCGGAGGGATGTCCCAGTCCGAAGGCGTGACCGACCTCGTGGCCTGCGATCTCGGAGAAGTTGCATTCCGTCCACTGCTCGCAGCCGTCCCATCCGTCGGCGAAGCGGAGGAATCCGCTGACGATGCGGTTGAAGGTGCGGCCGCCGAAGGTCTTGGTCTCGTTGAAAGTAAAGCGCGATCCGCCCTGACCGAGAGTTCCCTGACAATTGGTGGGTGGAAGGATGTCGTTGTTGGGGTCGTCGAAGAGCACCCGGTGGATGCCATCGGTCGGCTCGGCCCCGATATCGTTGGTGAGCCCACCGTCGATCAGCACCAAGCTGCTGCCGCTGATCTCGTTCCAGGCGGCGAATGCGTCGTCGACCGCCCGTCGTGAAGTCTCGAAGCCGAGGATCGAGTCGCCGCGGTCGTCGATGAAGAAGACGTACGGTTGGCCGACGTCGGCCTCGAAGAAGCGAGGGTTGTTGGTTTGGGTCGTGAACTCCGCGACCGACTCGGCGACGATTTCGAGCGGCGCCGGTGGCGACGAGAGTGCGGCTTGCGGCCTTGCCGGCGATTGCTCGGCGGCGGTGCGCAGCTCGTCGAGCGGAACGGTGGCCTTCCATGGGCCGGATCGGCCGGACAAGACAGCGACTCCAGGGCCGACCTCTCGAGTGGCCACCCAGGTCCCGTCGGGTCCGACCTCGATGCGGAACTTCCCTTGCAGCATATAGTTGGTGCGCCAGCCGCGCCGGGTGCGGGTCGCGAACACGACCACCGGCTCGTCGAGGACATAGTCCGGTGTGCCGTATACCACCTCGCCTCGTTGGCCCACGACGCCGCCGCTTTCGACCAGCTCGAGCGACTGGCTCGGCACCCCCTTCCAGGTCTCGTCGACGGCGATGCTCACGCGGGTCACGATTCGCCCGTCGGCGAGCTCGCTGTGGACGACCCGCTCGACCGTCCCGCTGACGACCGCATCCGAGCTGTCCGCGAGATCCTGAACGGCGACCGGCACGATGGTGGTGGCGTCGACGCTTGCGGCAACCAAGACGGCGGACGCGGTGAGAATCCTGGATAGCGATCGTCGCATAGTCTCCTCGATTCTGTGTAGGGTCCGAGTGGGACGAGTATTTCCGGCTCGGTTTCCGCGCTGCCGTGACCAGACCCATAGCGCAGCGGCGCGCTTACGTGAAGGGCGGTTGCGCGATGCAGTGGAAAGGGCGAGGGATAGGTTCATCATGTCGAGCGACTCTCCAGGCGTACTCTACGAGGTGGACAAGGGCGCCGCGTGGCTGACCCTGAACCGGCCGGACCGGCGCAACGCGCTGTCGGACGAAATCGTCCATGACCTCGGCGACTTACTGGAGCGGGCGATCGCCGACGACGCCGTGCGCGCGATCGTCTTGACCGGCGCGGGGACTGCCTTTTGCGCCGGCGCCGATCTCAAGAAGGGCGGCGGCGGAGCGGTGTCGACCGGGCCCAACCCCTTCGTGGCGATCATGAAGCGGATGCGCGAGGGGCCGAAGCCGGTGATTGCCGCGGTCAACGGCGCGGCGTTCGGCGGCGGTGTCGGACTGGTGGCGGCGGCCGACATTGCGATCGCGTCCGACCAGGTCAAGTTCAGCTTCAGCGAGGTCCGCATCGGCGTTATCCCGGCCATGATCTCGGTCGTGGTGATTCCCGCAATCGGCGAGCGTCGGGCGATGCAGCTGTTTCTCACCGGAGAGCGATTCAGCGCCGCCGATGCGGTGGACTATGGCCTCATCGCGCGGGCGGTGCCGGCGGAGGATCTGCGCGCGACCGTCGAGGAGCTCACTGGGGCCATCGCCAAGGGCGGGCCCAATGCGGTGCGCGCGGCGAAGAATCTCGTGCGCACGGTTCCGTCGATGTCGGTCGACGAGGCGTTCGACTGGACCCAGAGCATCATCGCCGAGATCTTCGCTTCCGACGAGGCGCGCGAGGGCATGACGGCGTTCGCCGAGAAGCGACCTCCGTCCTGGATCGAAGGCGACTGAAAGACACTCGTGTGCCGCCGAACGCAATGAGCTCCAACCCAGCCGATACCTGCCGCATCCTCTGACCATGTTTCCTCCTGGATTCCTTGGCACGCGTGCCGACTTGCTGACCGACCTGATCACGGTCGGGTATTGGATCATCCCTCTGGTCCTATACCTGTCGTCGACCTGGGCGCGGCGAGGGGACCACCGGCTGCATCGCAACGTGCAGTGTGTCTGTCTCGCTCTGCTGACCGTGATTCTGGTGCTCTTTGAGGTCAACATCCGAATGCGCGGTGGCTCCGAAGCACTCTTCATCAGCAGCTCTTTCGCGCAGACTCCGCTGCTGCGTTTCATATTGCTCTTTCACCTCGCGATCGCTGTCTCGAGCTACCTGGCCTGGATCGCGCTCACGGTGGTCTCCTGGCGCAAGTTCGAGTCCGATCTGCCGGGGCGCTTCAGCATCAATCATCGCAAGGTCGGTTTGCTCGTGATCGGTGGCAACGTCGCGACCGCGATCACCGGGGTCATGCTTTACGTGGTCGGCTTCGTTCTCTGACCGATGCCGGCAAACGGAGGAAGCTCCAGGACTCTCGTCATGCTGGCGTTGGGGGCGGCGCTCGGCATCGGCTTGGCGGTCGCCAGCTTGATGGAGTTGCGACGCGACCGTGATGCTCTACCGGACGATGTGGCGGCGCGGGTCAACGGTGTGCCGATTCGGATGGTCGACTACTTGCGAGCGGTCAACGCGCTCGCCTCGGATCGACGCTCGCCGCTGACCGATCAGGATCGTCGTCACGTCCTCGACCGCCTGATCGACGAAGAGCTGCTGGTGCAATACGGCGTCGATCTCGGGCTGCTGGTCTCGGACCGCCGGGTTCGCGGCGACCTCGTCTCGTCGGTGCTCGCGGCACAGGTCGCCTCGGTCGACGGCTACGAACCGACCGATGACGAGGTGCGCGACT
>JANQHZ010000168.1 GCA_028282445.1 Candidatus Binatia bacterium
GCCGTTGGCGGCAAAGCCCTCGACGACCCACGCGCCCCGATCTTGCGGTGCGGTGGGATTCGCCGCGACCGTGCCGCCCCACCAGGTGCGCGCGATGCCATCGGCAATCGCCGCAAAACCGTAGTCGCCGCCGCTGAACGCGCTCGGCAGGAGTCCGATCACGCCAGCGCCGTCAGCAAACGGGCGGCGCAGTCGGCGACTGACTACAACCGTCTGTCGAGAAGCGCCGGAGGCGCCGTAGGCGTCGCTCATCTCGGAGAAAGCGCCCGCCATCGACTCCAGGATCCGCTCGGGAGCGAGATCGATTCCCTCGGCCAGAAATGCCCGGTGGGCGACCTCGCCGGCTTCGCCCGAACGGCCGCGGTAGCGTCCCGCCACCAACGAAACGCCGGTCGCCGCCCGCGCCGTCGTCCAGCGCACCCGCCGACTGCTGCCGAGATCCACCGAAACCTCGGTGGTACCGGCGTGTACCGGCGTCAGCGATTTCGGCAGAGTCACTTCGACGTCGGCCCGAAAAAAGCTTTTCATGTCGGTCGGATACCAGAGATCGGCCGGGCTCAGGATAACCTCGTCCGCATCGAGAACGGCCTGCCCGAACGGTGACAGGCCCGACGCCGGATCGCCGCCGTAGGCAATCTCCAGGGCCACCTCTTCGTCGGATGCGACCGGGTCACCGAGATCGACGGCTACCAGCAACCACAAGCGATAGTGCGGCAGCGGCGTGCGGTCGCCGCCCGCCGAGCTGCGCCAGACTTCACGGATCGACAAACCGTCGTCGAGCAAAAAGTACAGGCGCCGGCGGCCCTCCTCGGTCTTCACGCGCAGACGAGCGACCCCATCGATGCGCCGCGCCGACGGTTCGAGCGAAACCGACACCGCCATCTGCTCAGTCGTCTGGCCGACGGTAAGCTCGCCCACCTTGGCGGCGGCATTGCGCATCACGGGCGCACTGCGGCCGGTAGCCGTGAGATATGCCCCGACGGCGAGCACCACGACCGCGGCTCCGAAAAGAAGGAAGCCGAGGGATATCAACGTCCGCACAAACCGCATCAAACTCGTCGTATCTGAGTCTCTCGCGCCAACCGGCGCCGCCCGTCCAAACCGGCCCTTGTTATCGCCCGGATCGGAATCGGGAACAAGGGACCGCACGTCCAGCGTCCGACCCCTTCGCCACGTGGCTTTCCTGTCTACCAGCGTGCGCCATTCCCCTAGGGGGGCGAAGAACGGCGCAAGCCCATAGAGCGAGTTGGACATTCAAGGCTGAGGCGGAGGCGAGGCTAAGGCTGGGGATGGTAGGAATGCATCGGGTATTGCAATCGCCGTCGCGCTCTGCGCGACTACCGCCCTCAGCCTCGCCTCCGCCTCAGCCTTCGCCTCGATCACTAGTTCGATGACGAGAATATCGGCAGCTCCCGAACGAGGGACATCCGGTTGGCCTCTCCCGATCGCAGTTGACTTATCCAGCGCCGAATTCGAGTGTTTCTCTTCGAGGGGGGCATCATGATTCGGATCCGGACTCTTATCTTCGCTTGTTCCATCGTCGTCGCTTTGGCTGCCTGCGGCGACGACGACGACGGCTCGACCCTTCCGCCGGTAGATCAGGGCCCGATCGAGGCGCTGCTCTTCACCCGAACGCTGGGCTTTCGCCACGCCTCGATCGACGACGCGGTCGCGTTCTTCGCCGGATTGGGGCCGGAGGAAGAGATCAACGTGACCCACACCGAAGATCCCACGATCTTCGAGGATGCCGCCCTGGAAGCCTTCGACGTCGTGGTCTTCGCGAACACCACGGGAGACGTCCTCGACGACGATCAGCAGGCGGCTCTGCAGAGGTTCATTCGATCCGGCAAGGGCTACATTGGCGCCCATTCGGCCGCCGACACCGAGCACAACTGGCCGTGGTACGGCGAGCTGGTCGGAGCCTATTTCATCTCGCACCCGCTCCTTCCGGTCGAAGTCGAGGTCACCAACGAAGCCCCCGAGCACCGTTCGACCCAACACCTGCCCGAGACCTTCCTCTTCACCGACGAAATCTACAACTTCGATCGCAACCCGCGGCGCGACCACGCGATCCTGCTCACTGTCGACGAGGAAGGCTTCATCTTTCCCAATATCCCGGACACGCCGTCGATGGGCGACGACCATCCGATCGCCTGGTACAAGGAGTTCGAAGGTGGCCGTTCGTTCTACACCAATCTGGGACACCGTCCCGAGACCTGGGCGGATCCGGTTTTTCAGCAGCATCTGCTCGAAGGCATACGCTGGGCGGCTCAACCGATCGCCTACAGCCGTGTCGTTCTCACTACCCTTCCCGAAAACCCAATGGAGATCGCCGTCGCCGGCGACGGGCGTGTGCTGTACATCGAACGCACCGGGGAGCTGCGCATCTGGTTGCCGGAAACCGGCCTGGTGGTGGAGGCCGGAGCGCTGCCAGTTGATACGACCTCCGAGAACGGTCTGCTCGGACTGACGCTCGATCCGAACTTCGACCGCAACTCGCGCCTGTACTTGTACCACTCATCCCCGATCGCGGACCCGGCGCCGGAGGGTCCGGCCGGCCGCAACATCCTCTCCCGCTTCGAGCTCAACCGCGACAACACCCTCGACCTGGACAGCCGCAGCGACCTGCTCGAGGTCCCGAGCGAACGCGAATGCTGCCACGAAGGTGGTTCGCTGGCGTTCGCCCCGGACGGTACTCTCTTCATCTCGGTCGGCGACAACACGACTCCTTTCCCGGCAGCAGGGTACGCACCGCTCGACGAGAGACCCGGAAAGGAAAACGAGAACTCACAACGTACGGCGCAGAACCCCTTCGACCTGCGCGGCAGCATTCTCCGCATCAACCCCGACGGCTCGATTCCCTCCGGGAACATGTTCCCGCGCGACGGTTCGCAAGGTCGGCCGGAGATCTACACCATGGGCAATCGCAACCCGTTCCGCATCGCCGTCGACTCGCGATCCGGCCGCTTGTTCTGGGGCGAGGTGGGACCGGATGCCTTCGCAGACGGGCCGCGCGGCCCGCGCGGCTACGACGAGCTCAACTTCGCGGACCAGCCAGGCAACTACGGTTGGCCGTACTGCATCGGTCCCAACCTGGCTTACAGCGAGTACGACTTCGAGACGATGGAAGTCGGCGATCCGTTCTCGTGCGATGGATTCGAACCTTCCCTGCTCGCCTACGATTACCTCACCGTCACCGATCTAGCGCTGGGAGACGCCTTCGACGATGAGTCGGTCGCTGCCTTTACCGGCCGCACCGCGATCGTCGGGACGTTTTACGACGCACCCGCGGACGCACCGTTCGCGCTGCCGGACTCCTTCCGCAACAAGCCTCTGATGACCGAGTGGACCCGCGACATCGTTGCCGCTTTCGACGTGCTCGACGACGGCAGTGTAGAGCCGCTTCGTCGACTCGTACCGTGGGAGACGTTTCGCCGTCCGATGGATCTGGCGGTCGGACCGGACGGAGCCCTCTACGTGCTCGAGTTCGGAACCGCATTCTTCGGCAACAACCCGGACGCGCAGATCACCCGTATCGAACACTCCGCCACCGGACGGCTGTCGCCGGTCGCCCAAGCCTCGCCGTCGGCATCCGCCGGAACGGCGCCGCTCACCGTGAGCTTTTCATCGGACGGGTCGCGCGCGCCGGGTCGCGGCGACGCGGTCGCGGAATACGAATGGGATTTCGACGGGGACGGCGCGATCGACTCGCGCGAAGCCAACCCATCCTACACCTACGAAGAGACCGGGCTTTTCCGCGCCAGCCTTACCGTCATCGGCACCTCCGGGCGACGCAGTTTCCCATCCGCGGTGGATATCGTCGTCGGCAATACCGCGCCTCAGGTCGAGATCGTGTCGCCGCGCGGAGACGTCACAGTAGAGCTCAACACGATGGTCGACCTGCGCGGTCAAGCGAGCGACCTGCAAGACAGCGAGATCGACTGCGACGACCTCTTGTGGGACGTAAGGCTGGGCCACAACGCCCACTCACACCCGCTATTCGCCCTCAGTGGGTGCGAAACCCGATTTCGCGCATTCCTCGGCGGACACGACGATCAGGGAACGATCTTCTTTGCGGTCGAGCTCTCGTACACGGATAAAGGAGGGCCGAACGGAGAGCCGGAGCTCACCGGACGCGATTCCATAAGAATCAACGTCCGCTGAGCGCGCACCAAACGGAGCCCACTTAGCTCAGGTCGGCCTTGCGCTGCGTGAGAATGACGGCCGACCCGACCGAAACCCCGATCGCGACGGTGGCGTAGACGATCGAGAATAGGACGGGCGTTTCCGCTTCGGGCGGTACGCGCAGCGACCATAGCGCGAGATTCAGGCACACGTAGGTCGCATAGGCGTGTCCCATCATCATCGCGAAGCGCTTCATGTTCCAGATCCCGTAGGCATAGACCGCGAGGAAAATGCCGAACAATGGTCCGAGAATCACGTTCGCCATCCCCGACATGCGTGCGCCGAGAAAGACGAACGCAGTCTCATCGCCAAAGAGCTGAAGCGGTTTCAGCATATTCGAGATCGCAAGGATCCCGAACAACACTGCGAATACACTGAGAGCGGTACCTCGTTCCTTGTCAGCCATCTCGATCCCTCCAATCTCTCCGTCTAGCGCAGCCAAACGGGAATGAACAGCTCTCGCCGGCACTGCGCGCCGTGCAAGCCCTCACCTCGACAACCAGACCGGACGCTCGATCCGAACCGATGCAGGTCTGCGAAACTCGAGCCGTGACAATTGCTCGGCGCTATAAAGGCTTTCTCCCGCAATGACGCGCTCGTAGTACGCCTGGTATCGATCGGCGCTGCTCTCGATGCTCATCGCGCTCGCACGGCAAGCTTCGGCCATTTGCGCAGTCTCGCTTTCGTTGCGCGCACAAAGCCGTTCCAGCGCGTCGAGCGCTTGGCGATAATCGCGCACCAAGAATCCGTTCTCCCCGTCCCGGATCTGTTCCGGTAAGGCGCCGTTGGGCGTCGCCAGCACCGGCGTACCGCACGCCAGAGCCTCCTGGCACGCTATCCCGAACGGCTCCTCCCAGTTGACCAGGAAAAACAGCACCGACGAATCCCGCAGCAGCTCGAGCTTCGGCACCCCGTCGACCTCGCCGACTTGACGGATCAACCCGCCCCGCCGCGGCATGCGCAGGATCCACGAGCCCCACACCTTGCGACTGTCGCGCAGCGTTCCACCGCCGAGCATCAAAGGCACCCCGCTGTCGAGGCTGAGGTGAATCGCCGTCTTGGCGTTCTTGGCACGCCAATTCAGCTTCGCCATGTAAAGCATCTGCTTGCGTTTCGAGTGCTGAAGAGGGAACTCATCCAGCGGAACGCCGTTGTACACGAAGTGCTCGGAGCCGTGGTTCTCGGCATGACGGCGGCTCACGAACACAGTGTTCGGTGCATACGCACGAAAGTGATTGCGGTTGCCCTGCTCCGTCGCCAAGAAAGGTCGATCGGGTAATCGATCGCGATCGGGCGTGGCGTGGAAATGCACGACGTCCGCATCGGAGGGGATGTAGGGGCGGATGTCGCCGCAATCGGGCGCTATCGGCACCAGCTCAGCTACTGGAACACGCTCGCCAACCGAGCTTCCCGCTTGCGCCAGGACCGTCACCCGCTGGCCACGCCGCGCCTGCTCCCGGGTCAGCCAGTAGACCATCCGTTCGACCCCGCCGTAGCCAACAGGCGGAACGAGACCGGGAAAATAGTGCACGATGTGCATCAATTGCTCGTAAATTCCTCGAAATATTCCAACGACTTCGCCGTATCCTGGAGCGAGTCGTCCAACCGGCTCGGCAGGCCATATACACTACCTCGCCCGCGCGTGGCTACATTCGGGCCAGCCGAACCAGCACACTGATTTCGACTATCGAATGAGATCCTCCCGCCAAGTACTTAAGTTCAAATTTCTTTCCGGAATTAAAATACTGTCATTTTTAGTATTGACATCTCTCAGAACGGCGTGCTACTGACGTGCCTGGGCTGTGGAATGAGAACGTACCTGGACAGCTGCCGTGGCGAGGCTTCTTTTGGGCTCCTGAGTGGAGTTGTGGATGTGGCCGTGGAGAGGAGTCCAGAGAAGCTCGCCGGCGTCTTCGCCTCGAGCAGGTGGCTCGGACCCGAGGGTTCGGCGCCGTTTCCCCCCGCCTGCCGAAAATGACGCCTTTGTGTCGGGAGGGCCTTGGCCCTCCCGACGCCTTCCCACCGCCCCACTCGATACGTCGAAAGTGAGGCAATCGTGGCGAGGCTGCGAGGAAAATCGGCCTTGATCACCGGCGCCGGGACCGGCATCGGCAAGGGAATCGCACGCCGATTCGCTCGCGAGGGTGCTCGCATCGTCGTCGCGGAGATCGACGCCGACAGTGGACATGCCACGGTCGACGAGTTGCGTGATGCGCTCGGTGCGAAGGCCGAGTTCGTTCAAACCGATGTCGCGGACAAAGCGCAGATCGAGGCCGCCGTGGCACGCAGCGTCGATAGCTTCGGCGGCATTCACATCCTGGTCAACAACGCCTGGGGCGGCGGCACCTTCGAACCGCTCGAACAAAAGAGCGACGAGACCATGGAACGTGGCATGCGGATCGGATTCCACGCCGCGCACTGGGCAATGAAGGCCGCGTTTCCCCACATGGTCGATCAAGGTGGCGGACGCATCATCAACCTGTGCTCACTCAACGGGGTGAACGCACACATGCTCACCGCCGAGTACAATGCCGCCAAGGAAGCGTTGCGCGCCCTGACCAGGACGGCAGCTCGCGAATGGGCGACCCACGGCATTCTCGCCAACGTCATTTGCCCCGCGGCCGCCACCACCGCGTACGAACGATTCCGCGAATCTTCGCCAGAGCACGCCGCCAAGCTGCTGGCGCTCAACCCGATCGGCCGCATGGGAGACCCCGAAGAGGACATCGGCGGCGTCGCCCTCTTCCTGGCTTCCGACGACGCGCGCTACGTCACCGGCAACACGATCTACGCCGACGGCGGATCCCACATCAACGGTGTTCCGTGGGATCCAACCGGCGACCTTTAACAGCCACTGCGCGCCCAAAGACACCGTAGGGAGCGATGCGACGGCGGGCGAGGCCCGCGCCTTCGTCAATTAGCGAACGGCTTTGAGCTTCTCCGTCTGATTGACCTTGAAGTCGGTGGCGTCGAAGCTGCTCTCCCAACAGGCGCCGCCGTCGTCCCGCATCGACCGCACCGTAAGCTCCGACCCCCCGATGTACTGCGAGCCGTTGGCCGCGCCGGGGAGAATCAGATTGGAGCCGCGCCCTTTCCACAGCACCTTGGCTCTGCCGCTGCCCGATTTCATGAGGACTTGGAACACGCCTTCGGCATTCGAGCCCTTGTCTTTGAACCTGTACCCCTTGGGCGAGAACATCGGGCCGAGCGCCCGCCAGCAAGGCCGACCGTCACACTGACCGCCGGGCGTGACCCCGGCGCTGCCGATCAGATCTCCGTCTTCCCAGAGACACAGATCGAAGCCTTGGCCCAACAGCGGATCGCCGAACTCGGCCGAGGATGACGTCCCTTTCAGCCACTTCCAGACCATCTTGTCGCGGTCGTTGTCGGCGACGTCCTTCACCACCAAGACACTGCGCCCGGCGGCGGCACAGCCGGTCGGCGGACCGCAAACCGACGGCTCCGAATCGCAAACGTAGCAGGACTCGACCGCACAGCTCGCGTCGCAACCGTCGCCCGACACCGCTCCGCCATCATCACACTGCTCGCAGCTCGACTGGATGACACCGTCTCCGCAGGTCGACTGACCGGCGCACATGCCGGCCTGACAACTGTCGGAAAAGGTACACGCATTGCCGTCGTCGCACCCCGTTCCGTCGGGTACCGCGCTACCGACGCACGCACCCGCCTGGCAGGTTTCGCCTGTGGTGCAGACGTTCTCGTCGTCGCACGAGAGACCGTCGTTACCCGGGTCCGAGCAAAACGTTCCGAAGCTCGTCGCGGTCAACTGATAGGTCCCGGCGCCACGGCTGCGATCGACCAGAACCCACCAATCGCCGCCGCTCGGGTTGTTGAGCTCGCAGCTGGCGAACTGATTCGATCCGGTTTGCGCGCAGTCGTACACCGAGGTCGTAGGCGGCGCACCGGCCCGCACGTAGATGTCGAAATCGCTGAGGCCGTCGTCGAGACCGTTCATCGTGACGCGCAGCAATAGCGAGCCGGCATCGACCGGGAAGGTTTGCAAGTCTTGTGGGTTGCTACCGTTGAGCGTTCCCTCGAAAGCAAACACCTCGACGTCGGGATCGTCGACCTGTGGAATCGCCCCGCAGGTCGTGTTGTTCAGATCGGCACCGCCCTCGGTCTGGATAAAGGCAACATAGTTGGAAACTCTCGTATCGAAGCTGTTGTCGTAGGGCAGGCAGTTGTTGCTGTTGCCGCCCGAAGTGATTCCGGCCACGACCGGCCCGGACCCTGCGTCGATGAACAGCGGTCCGCCCGAATCCGCGTTGCAAGTATTCGAATCGTCGCCGGCCGGGCCGAGCGGCGACTCGAAGTCCCAACAAATCGACTTGGTGTTGGAAACGCCGAATTGGCAAGTCGCGATGCTCACTTCCCCGAAACGCTTGATCCCGTAATCGAAGTTGCCACCGCCGCTGCGACCGAATCCGACGATCGTGCCCGTCGTGCCGAGCGCGTGACCGCCGACCGTGTCGATCGGCGTCGGCTTGATCCCGGTGACCTGGGAGCCGAGCTTCAGGACTGCAACATCGTCTTCCGGGAATACGTACGTGTTCGGGAAGGCAATGCTCGTGACCGAGTGCATTCCGCCGTGCTGAAAGAAGACCGTGTAATTCCCCGGGTCGAGGTCGTCCTCGATACAGTGCGCAGCCGTCAGGAACGTTTCGCACCCGATCAGAGTTCCGGTGCAGTTGGTCGTAGCCGTCGCCGGATTGCCGCCGTAGAGCAAGGCTCCGGTGGTTGGAAAGTTCTGTGTGTTCAAGCCGTTGACGATTCGCGGTGCCGGACCGTCGAAGTCGAACGTCTCGGCAGTTGCGCCGACAGGCGCCAACAAAGCGATACAGAAGAGAGCGGTCGCTCCCGATCGCGAACTCAGAGTCATGATTCCCCCGAACTTCCAGCCGCATCGCACCAGATCCGGCCATGTCCTCGAATCAAGCCAGCCTCGCCCATCGGGGTGGGTTAGACAAGGAAAAACTTGCCGACGGCGTCTGCGCGACGCCGCCCGGCAACTCGCAAAGCGTCCGTCGGCGCCGCAGGCACCACGCCTCAACGATCGGCGCCGCCCCGTAAGTGATTCCCCGCGCTCGTCATATTGAGCTCGCGAGACTGGATCTCTTCGAAGGTCCGATGGTAGCCCGTCGCGCGAATCTTCCAGTCGCCGCCTACCTTGACGTACTCATCCTCGTAGAAGGCCGCCCCCCACAGCATCATTTTCTGTTTGGTGAAAAAGATGCGGTCCTCGAGATACCAGATGCCCGACGCGG
>JANQHZ010000200.1 GCA_028282445.1 Candidatus Binatia bacterium
TCGAGCTCGGCGTAGGTCACCGTCTGGCCGGTGCGGCCCATGACGATCGCCGCCTTGTCAGGCGTCCTCTCGGCCCACGTCCCAGGGTAGCGACTCAAATCTTCTTCGTCCGGCATCGACTCTCTCTCACAGGCGCTGGCCCAGACATGGGCCCCGCCAATCGGCGTGCATAGCCCATCCGCCGAGGCTCGGACAAGGCTCCCCGGCGATGATCTTGCCACGGCCAAGGTCCATCCCCTTGCGGGGGATGTCGACATTCACGTCACTACGTTGCCCCCCTTTGAAAAAGGGGGGTCCGGGGGGATTTTGAGATCGATCCCTTCCGATAAATCCCCCTCAATCCACCTCAATCCCCCTTTTCCAAAGGGGGAGGTCATTCATCGACAGCCCTAGGTAGGGGGACGAACGGAGACTACGCGGCGAAACCGCGACCGCACCGCGCCCTGTTGGATGGGCGGCGGTGCGGCGGGGTAGGCGATCAGGCTCGGGCGCCGCGCAGCGCGGCGATGCGGTCGTCGAGGCTCGGGTGGGTGGAGAAGAGGTGCGCGAAGCCGCCCGTCTTCTTTCCGGAGATGCCGAATGCCGCCATCTGCTCCGGCAGCTCGGGCTCGGCGCCCGACTTTAGACGCTCGAGGGCGGCGATCATCTTGTCGGAACCAGCCAGACGAGCGCCGCCGGCATCGGCGCGAAACTCGCGATATCGCGAGAACCAGAAAACGATCAGGCTGGCGAGAAAGCCGATGACGATCTGGGCCAAGATGGAAGTAATGAAGAAGGCCGGCCCGTGGCCGCGTTCGGTCTTGAACACGACTCGGTCGACGACGTAACCGACGACCCGCGACAGGAAGATCACGAAGGTGTTCACCACTCCCTGGACCAGCGCCAACGTAACCATATCGCCGTTCGCGACATGACTGATCTCGTGCCCCAGCACCGCCTCGACCTCGTCCCGCTTCATGCCGCGCAACAAGCCGGTGCTCACCGCCACCAGGGCAGCGTCCTTGCGCGCACCGGTCGCGAAGGCGTTGGGGGCAGGCGAGTCGAAGATCGCTACCTCGGGCATACCGATGCCGGCGACTTTGGCCTGCGCCGAAACGGTGTTGACCAGCCACTTCTCGACTTCAGTCGAAGGCTGCTCGATCACCTGGGCGCCAGTCGCCCGCTTGGCCATCCACTTGGACATCGCCAGCGATACGAAGCTGCCGCCCATGCCGAATACGGCCGAGAAGATCAGCAACGCTCTCAGGTCGAGAGAGCTCCCCTGCTCGTCGAGAATGCGTTCGACACCGAGGAGTTGAAGAGCCACCCCCAGCACGAGCATGATCGCGATGTTGGTGACCAGGAATAGAGCGATACGCTTCATTGAAAACCTCCTTGCTTCCCGGAAATGCTACCGGAAGGAAGCACCTCGCGCGAGTGTCGCTCAGCCCGACTCCGGTTGCGAGCGGAGTTGCCGCAGGGTCTCGCGAAACGGCGACAGGCCCGTCCACAACAGCCCGGCAGCCGCCACATGGGCCGTCGTGGCGACGATCAGGAGCGAGTAGCGCAGCATCTCGTCCGCGGCGAAGACGTAGTCGGTGAACAGAGCCACTACGGTCGGTCCGAGGCCGAGACCGATCAGGTTGATCACGAAGAGGTAGAGCGCCGAGGCCTGACCGCGCATCGACCCCGGGGTCATTTCCTGCACCGCGGCAGCCGCGCATCCGAAGGGCATACTGGAAGTAAACGCCGCCGGCGCCAACAATAGAAGCGCCGCCTCTCGGCTCGACACCAGGGGGAACAGCAGTCCGGCGGGAAGCCAAATCAGCGCAGCGATCAGCCCAGCGCGAAGTTTGGCGTCCTCGCGGCCGGCGCCTGCGAGCCGATCGGCGAGCCACCCTCCACAGAACACCCCGAGCGTACCGGCTACCATCACGATCGCCCCGTACCAGACTCCGGAGTCCCGAACGTTCATGCCGTGCGTGCGCTGCAGAAAAGTCGGAATCCACGCGCCACTGCCGTAGCTGGAGAACGAAAGCAGCGCGAAACCGACGTTGTGACAGAGGAAAGTCTTGCGATTGGCGCGCAGGTAAGCCCACACCTCGGCAAGCGGCGGAGCGCCGGCCTGCGTCCGCCCGACGAGGTGACGACGCACCGGCTCGCGCACGGTCAGCAGAAGGGCGCTCAACAAAAGCCCCGGCAAGCCGACGATGAAAAAGACCAGCTGCCACGGGCGAACCTCTCCAACCAGCGGCAGCGCTACCAGCTCGTCGCCCGACACCGCCCCGACGACGACCCCGCCGAGCAGAAAAGCCATGCCCGAACCGATGTAGATCCCCATCGAGTAGGCGCTGATGGCGGTCGCCAGCTTGTGGGGCGGAAACGAGTCGGTGATCAGAGAGTAGGCGGCCGGCGAAAGCGCCGCTTCGCCGACTCCGACTCCCATGCGAAGCAGGAGCAGCTGCCAGAAATGTCGAGCGACCCCACAGGCGGCGGTGGTGGCACTCCATAGGACCAATCCGACGCCGATCAAGCCGCGGCGCGAACGCGAGTCCGCCACCCGCCCGAGTGGGATACCGCAGAAGGTGTAGAAGAGCGCGAAACTGAACCCCATCAGCAAGCTGACCTCGGTATCGCTGAGGTCGAGATCGCGCTTCATCGGCCCCACCAGCAAGCTGAGGATCTGCCGGTCGACGAAGGAGAACACGTAGATCGTCATCAAGACGGCTACCGTGTACCAGGCGCGCCGGCTCGATGGGTAAGCGGGCGACTCTTCCGGGGTGCGGTTCGGCATCGAGCCGCCGTCCTCAGCTCAGCCAGCGACGGAGGCGAGTTCCAAACAGGATCTTGATGAACTTCTGCATGCCGTCCTCGTTCTTGCGCGAGTACGGATAGCCTCCCTGGATCTTGCCCCTGCCCTTCTTGTCGGCGGTGATCGGCTGCGCGTGGCAATAGCCGCGCAGGCCTTCAGGCCCGTTGACCTGCCCGACCCCGCTCGACTTGCGGCCGCCGAACGGCGCTTCGGGAATGCCGTAGGTGATCGTCATGTCGTTGACGCAGACGCCGCCGGTATGGATCCGCCGTGCGATCTCGATGCCCTTGTCGGTATCGGCCGTCCACACGGTCCCGTTCAGCCCGTAGTCCGACTGGTTCGCAAGCCGGATGGCCTCCTCCTCGTCCCGCACCTTCTCGATCGCCACGATCGGTCCGAAGGTCTCCTTAGTCATGATGTCCATCTGGTGATCGACCTCGGTCACCACCGTCGGTTCGAAGAACAGCCCCGCCAGGTCGGGATTACGCCGCCCGCCGACTCGGATGTTCGCCCCCTTGGCGCGGGCGTCTTCGACATGCGCCTCGATGATCTCGAGCTGAGAATCCCAGAACACGGCACCAACGTCGAACTCTCCGTGATCGCCTTGTCGCAGCGCCCTCACCTGCTCGACCACTTTTTCGACGAACTCGTCGTAGATCGACTCGACGACGTAGACGCGCTCGGTGCCACAGCAGTAGTGCCCGGTGTTCATACACGACCCGATGACCGCGCCGGCAGCGGCCCGGTCGAGGTCGGCATCGGCGCAAACGATCATCGCGTCCTTGCCGCCGAGCTCCAGGGTGTACGGGATCAGACGCCCGGCGCACGCCTGCGCCACCTTGCGCCCGGTGGCGACGCTGCCGGTGAAGGACACCTTGTCGACATTCGCCTCGATCAACGCGGCGCCGGTGGACCCGTCGCCCTGCACCACCTGGTAGAGATCCTCGGGCAGGCCGGCGTCGTCGACGAAGCTCTTCAGCACGAGCGCCGAAAGAGGCGTCACTTCGGACGGTTTGTGCACGACCGCGTTGCCGGCGAGCAGTGCCTGCGCGAGCGGTACGGCGGAAAGAACGATCGGACCGTTCCACGGAGTGATCAGCCCGACGACTCCAAGCGGCTGATAGACAATGCGAAGCGTCTTGGTGAAGCGCATGACGCCGTGCAACGCACGCGCCTGCGGGGCGAGGAACTCCGCCGCGTGCTTGGCGTAGTAGGCAATCGCATCACACGGGGAATACACCTCCATTGCGATGGCTTCCGACCTCGCCTTGCCGGTCTCGGCGATGACGGCGTCGATGATCTCGTCCTGGCGTTGGACGAACCGGTCGACCAGACGCCAGAGGTACTGCGCACGCTCTTCGACCGGCACCGCCGCCCATCCGGCCTGCGCGGCGCGGGCGCGATCGACGGCCGCGCGCACCTCTTCCGGCGTTCGGCACTCGAACTCGCCGATCGGCTCAAGCGAGGCCGGGCTCAGAACCCGCATGCGCCGTCTCTCGTCCGGGCCTTCCAACGCTTCAACGATCGCCATATCGACTGCCTCCCAGCTTGCTCAGGTCGAGCGCCCCACAGGTCGCGGTAGCCGACGCAAGTGCGCCCGACGCGCCCGCAACATCGCTCGCCGGCTCCCCTTGGTCTCTAGCGGTGATCCCGGGCGGTTTCCAATCGACTCGCGCCGTCATCGCGCGCGGGCGCCGAACGGCAGGCGTGACTTCCCCCGTCCGACGAGGCTAAACTTCGGGACTGGACCTACAGGAGAATGGACTCATGAGCGCGAACGACATCACGATCGAACCACTTGCCGCCGCCCTCGGCGCCGAGATTCGCGGCATCGATCTCGCCGAACCGCTCGCGCCGGATACCGAACGAACCTTGCGTGACGCGTGGGCCGACCACCAAGTCATCTTCTTCCGCGATCAGAAGCTGACCGCGGAGCAGCACACAGCGTTCGCCCGCCGCTTCGGCGAGTTGCACGTTCACCCGGTCATCCCCTCCCGCAAAGACGAGGGCTTCCCAGAGATCGTCGTACTCGAGAGCAGCGACAAGTTACCCTTTGTGGCCGAGCGCTGGCACAGCGACGTCACCTTCCAAGCGAAGCCCCCGCTCGGCTCGATTCTGCACGGCGTGATCGTCCCCAAGGCGGGCGGGGACACCATGTGGGCGAGCATGTACGCCGCCTACGAAGGGCTTTCAGACTCGATGCAGCGCCTGCTGTCGGAGCTACACGCGGTTCACGACGGCAGCGGATTCCTCGCGATCGGCAACGACGATCAGAACGACGAGCTCAAGAAAGACATGACCGCCGTCCACCCGGTCGTCCGCACCCATCCCGTAACCGGCCGCAAGGGGATCTTCGTCAACGAGACCTTCACCCAAAAGATCAAGGGCATGCGGGCAAAGGAAAGTACTGCAATCCTGAGTTTCCTGTACGAGCACCTGAAATCTCCCGAGTACACCTGCCGCTTCCATTGGCGCCCGGGATCGGTCGCGATGTGGGACAATCGCTGCACACAGCACCGCGTCATCGCCGACAATCTCGACGCCCACCGGCGCATGGAGCGAGTCACGATCTGCGGCGACCAGCCCTACTGAAGCGCCCGTCGAACGTCCGGCGGCGAACAAATCCGGCGCTACGAGGCGCTCCCCCGGGTCGGGACCCCGCAAACGACGTGCGGAGTGCCGAGTTCTCGAACAGTATCCTCCCACTCCCGGGAATTTACGATTCGTGGATACGTATTCTCACGCTATCGTTTGCCCTGCGGGGTGGCGCCATAAAGCCCCTGGCGCGAATCGAGCCCGACGGAGGACAGCGATGGCTACCGGACGCAAGCATAGAATTCTGGTGGTGGAGGATCAGTCGGAGATCCGAATCATCTTCGAGTGGGCTTTGCAGAAAGCCGACTACGACGTCGTGACGGCGCAGGGGGCTCGACAGGCCCTGCGCATGATCCAATCGCAACACTTTGATCTGATCCTCACCGATCTCGCCATGCCCGGAATGAGCGGCATCGACTTGATCACGGCAGTCCGCGAAGACCCGGAACGCAACCGACTCCCGATCCTGGTCATCACTGCGCACGGTTGGGACCAGTTCGCTCTGCAGGCGCGCGCCGCGGGCTGCGACGGAGTGCTTCAGAAACCGGTCGACCCGAAGATGCTGCGCGCCGAGGTCGACAAGTACCTGCGCGGCTGGCGCTTCGCCGATGGGTTCGAAGCGCCCGAGTAACCTCCGCCGCTTTCGTCCCCATATTGACTCCGCCGGTCTCGCCCTCTAGTGAAGACGCGCGGGGTGGAGCAGTCCGGTAGCTCGTCGGGCTCATAACCCGAAGGTCGGAGGTTCAAATCCTCCCCCCGCAACCTGGCGAAGCCCTGCGGAGAAATCCGCGGGGTTTCTTTTTTTTGGCTCCAAGCCGCGTGTCGTGGGCTGGCATAGCAGAGCGAAACCGGTATCGTCGACTCAGAAGGTCTTCATTCTATCGATTGAGCTCCCTAAGCGACGAACCTCAAGAGCGCCCACATTGGGACGTCTCGCGCGACGGGACGTCGAGCCAGCTAGAGGAGGTACCCCATGACCGTCCCCGGTTTACCAAAGGTATCCATTTCGAGCTTCGCCGAGTCGGTGTTGCGCGAAGCCAAGTCGGTCCGCTTCTTCAGCACGGCGGAGGAGCTCGCCGACGCCGCCGTCCCCCGGGAAATGGTCGATGAAAAGGGCTTCTTCACGGTCGGATACGACGTGGCCGGAGAGTTCGTCCCGGAAATGAAGGTCTGTCGGGTTCGCAACGGGATCAGCGCGAACTACCTCGAGCCCTACATGCGGCGGCGCGATCCCGATTGCATGGTCATCGCCGACGAGGGCGCAACCGACAAGCAGACGTTCAGGAATCGCTTCGGCGACGATTTCGAGCCGCTTCGGCAAGAGACCTTCCAGTGGCTGAAGAGCCAGGACCTCGGATGCTTCTTCTTCGACGCCGGGCTGCCCGGCAAGGGGCTGCCGGCGGTCGCGATCTGCCCCGCCAACGCCGCCTTCTTCGCCTTCGGGTTGGCGACGTTGCAAGGCATCGTGCCGGTCGAAGAGATCGAGTCGCACGGAGAAGACTATTCGCACGGCGCGATCATCTACATCGCGCCTCCATTCCGCCACACTCACTTCGACGGCAAGCAGGTCGTCGTGCACAATCGCCGCGACGTGCTCCACGAGCTGTTCAGCTACAACCTCTACCCCGGCCCTTCGGCAAAAAAGGGGGTCTACGGCATGCTGCTCAACTACGGAGAGCGGCAAGGATGGACGACGGCCCACTGTTCGACCGTGCAGATGGTAACTCCGTACGACAACACCGTCACGGTGATGCACGAGGGCGCCTCGGGCGGCGGTAAGAGCGAGATGCTCGAGCAGATGCACCGCGAGACCGACGGCCGTCTGAGGTTGGGGGAGAACACGCTATCGGGGGAGCGGCGTTACGTATCGATCCCGCGCGGCTGCGAGCTCAATCCGGTCACCGACGACATGGCCCTGTGCCACCCCGACCTGCAGACCGACCAAAGCACGCAAGGCAAGCTCAGCTTGATGGACGCCGAGCAAGCGTGGTTCCTGCGCGTCAATCACATCACCAGCTACGGAACCGACCCCAACCTGGAGTCACTGACCATCCACCCGAAGCGGCCGATGCTGTTCTTGAACATCGACGCGACGCCCGACGCGACAGCGCTGATCTGGGAGCCGATCCACGACGCTCCCGAAACGCCGTGCCCAAACCCCAGACTGATCTTTCCGCGCAGCGACTACCCGGGGATCGTCGATGAGCCGGTCACGGTCGACATCCGCAGCTTCGGCGTGCGCTGCCCGCCGTGTACACGCGAGCGACCGACCTACGGGATCATCGGCCTCTTCCACATTCTTCCCCCTGCCCTGGCGTGGCTGTGGCGGCTGGTCGCGCCGCGCGGCCACGGCAACCCGTCGATCGTCGAGACCGAGGGGATGAGCTCCGAAGGGGTCGGCTCCTACTGGCCCTTCGCCACCGGTCGGCGGGTCGCTCAGGCCAACATCCTCTTCCACCAGGTGATGAACACCCCCGAGACGATGTTCGTGCTGGTGCCGAATCAACACATCGGATCCTGGGCCACCGGTTTCTCGCCACAGTGGATCACCCGCGAGTATCTAGCACGCCGCGGCTCGGCAGAGTTCGCCCCCGGCAAGGTGCTCGACGCTCGCTGTCCGCTGCTGGGCCGAACGCCGCGCACCATCCAGGTCGAGGGCCAGGTCATCGGGCACTGGTTCCTGCAGGTCGAGACCCAACCCGAGGTCGGCGAGGAAGGCTACGATCGGGGCGCCGAGATCCTGACCACCTTCTTCCACGAGCAGGTCCGCCAGTACCTCGACAGTGATCTGGACGCGAAAGCTCGCGAGATTATCCAGGCGTGTCTCGACGGTGCCAGCGTCGCGGACTACGACCGGCTCTCGAACACTTAGCCCGCGCACCCGCCCCCGACAGAGTCCGTACGGCAGGCGCGCTGCGCGACCGCCTCACAGCAGGCGGTCGCGCACGCCGCTGAGGACGATGTCCGTATAGCCGACGATCCCGACGACCTTCTTGTCCTCCACCACCGGCGCGCGCGCGATGCCGAAATTCTCGAACAGCCGCGTGCAGTAGCGAATGTCCATCTCCGGGTCGACGTAGACCACAGGCTTGGACATGATCTCGTAGATGTTGACTCGCTCGGGCGACTTGTCCTTCCCCAGCACCTTTTTCGCGATGTCCGAGAGCAGGACGATGCCGTACTCGTCGTCGTCGTCGCGAATGTTGACGACGAAACACTTGGTCTCCGGATGTTTCGAGTTGCGCAGGACTTCGGCGACCGTGTCCATGCCCTCGACCATGTCGAATTCGCGCTTCATGACGTCGCGCACGCGGACGATTGTCTTCTCGCTCATATTTCTTCCTCGACCATCTCCGATAGTCGGCTGACCTGGTGGGCGACCCCGACCGCGTCGTCGACGTCGATACTGAAGGCGATGCCCGCCCCCGGGTTGGTTTCGAACTCGCCAGTGGTCGCGATGTTCTCGAGAATATCGCGGCACATATGCTCCTCTACCAGGAGCAGGATCATGTCGCGCTGGGCCTCGAAGCCGAGGCCGAAGAAGGTCTTGGCGGCCTTCATCCCTTCGCCACGGGCGCTCGGTATGACCGTCGAGCCGGTGGCACCGTGATTGCGAGCCGCCTCGACGACCTTGTCGGTAATCGAGTCTTCGGTAAGCGCGACGATTAGCTTGAAGTGCATGACTGGACCTCACTCAACTAGGGTTGTCCGGCTGCGCTTGGCAATCCATCCCGAAACCTGGGCATAGCCCAACACAGACATGATCGGAAACAAACTGGCGAAGGCGATCAAGCCAAAGCCGTCGAGCAGCGGATTGCGGCCGGGTACCGTGCTGGCGAGACCGAGGCCGAGGGCGGCAACCAGCGGCACCGTCACGGTCGAAGTCGTCACCCCGCCGGAGTCATAGGCCAGCCCGATGATCATACGCGGCGCGAACGCGGTCTGTACGAGGACGAGGACGTAGCCCGTAACGATATACCAGTAGATCGGAGCACCGGTCACGATCCGATAGACACCGAGCGCCACACCGATCCCAACGCCGAGCGCGACCGCGATTCTCAACCCCCACACTCCGATACTTCCAGCGGAAACCTGGTTGGCCTTGATCGCGACGGCAAGCAGCGACGGCTCCGCAATCGTGGTCGAGAAGCCGATCGCGAACGCGAACAGGTAGACCCAGACGTAGTCCTCCCACGAGAGCGCCTTGCCGACTTCACCGCCGGCCACGAACACCGGATCCGTGAGTTGCTGCGCCATCAATTTTCCCATTGGAAACAGAGCCGCCTCCAGCCCCTCGAGGAAGAAGGCCAGGCCGAAGATCACCAACACGAAACCGGTCAAGATCCTCTTCAAGTTGGGGATGGGCTTGCGCAAGACAGCCAACTGAAACCCGAAGATGACCAGCGCGATCGGGACCACGTCCCGTACGGTCGACGCGAGCGTCAGAAGAAGATCGGCGAATATGCGGCTCATGCTCGAGTCAAACCAGCATGCCGTAGCCCATGACGAAGATCATCGGCGTCAGCGACGCGAAAGCAATCAATCCAAAACCGTCGATCATCGGGTTTCGCCCCTTGATCGAACCCGCGAGACCGACACCCAGTGCCGTGACGAGAGGAACCGTGATGGTCGAGGTCGTCACGCCACCCGAGTCGTAGGCAATACCGATGATCTCCTCGGGCGCAAAGATCGTCATGATCACGACGCCGACGTAACCGACGGTGATCAGATACTGGATCGGCCATCCGAAGATGATGCGCAGCACGCCGACGGCGATCGCGAGACCGACCGAGAGCGCCACCGTGACGCGCAAGCCGAGAGCGTATGACTCCATCGCCGCTTCACTGGACTCGATCATGCCGCCTTCGGCGGCGACGAGGGCAGCCTCGTCGGCGACCGCAATCAGCGCCGGCTCGGCAACCGTGGTCCCGAACCCAAGGGCGAACGCGAACAGCAGCAGCCAAGCGACGTTGCCCTTTTCGACGAAGGCATAGGCCATGGTTTCGCCGATGGGGAACAGGCCCGTATTGAGTCCCTGCACGAACAGCGTCAGCCCGATGACGACGAAGGTGGTGCCGAGCGCGATCTCGCCGAACTTGGGAATCGGTTGCTGGAGGACGGCGAGCTGAAAAAAGGCGATCACGAGGACGATCGGCAACAGGTCCCGCAAGCTCTCGAGCAGGGCTTCCCAGATCGGCTTCATTGAGTTCGACGGTCCCCGTTCATGGCTCGCGAGCCAAAACCATAACAGGCAATTGACGACCGGACAGAGCTCCTAGCGATGGGCGCGACACCATGCTCCGACCTTCGGCATCACACCCGCGCGGCCAAACGATTCAGGAATCGCCCGGTAGTGGGTCGATGACGACCGCCTTGGAAACGAAGGCGGCCGTACCCACTCCGTGGCGACCGACCAAGACGGCTTCGACCACCGGCGGATGAACCGGCTCGGCGGCGACCCACTCGACGAGGAAGTTAGCTCCGCTACCGCCGCGAGTATCGCGGGCCGATACGAAGAAATCGGTCGAACCGAGCGGCCGCAGCTCGATCGGCTGGGGCAGGTAGTCTCGCACCATGTCTCCACGCGTATCGTAATAGCGAACGGTCCTGATCGTGAGTGATCGACTGACGTCCGCGTTGCGGATCGACAGCGTCGCCGAAAGCGGCAAGCGGCTGCCCTCGATCTGGTAGACGTGCGAGTAGATCGGAACGTACAAGGTCTGCCCAGCAACGACGTCGATGGGAAGGCTCGACACCACCCCTCCGGATCGATCCTCGTCGCGTTGCAAGCCGTCCTCGCGTGAATCCGAAACATGTCGCTCCATCAGAAGCGAAGCGATTCCAGCCAGTACCAAGAGCAGCAGGACGACAATCGCCCGCGCCAGAAAGGGGCGGTCGAGAAAGCTACCGCCGGCGGGCCTTTCGGGAAATCCCTTCATGACGATGGTCTATCAAACTCAGCTGGCCCGTCTCTACCCGGCCCTTCACTCCGGCGCGCCGGTCGCCCCCGGCACCGTCGCATTCGCGAGCGGCGCAGCAAGATCGGCATCGAGTCGGACGTCCGACGTGCCCCGATGACAGGCCAAGCACCGCTGGGTCAGGGCATCAAAGCTGCGCTTGGCACTCGCCAGGTCGCGACGCTCGACATCGTCGTCGAAGCGTTCCAGCGCTTCTCGAAACGCGTCCCCGGCTGGGCCGTAGCGCTCGTCGGAGAGATACCAACCGGCCGCGGTGTTCACCTCGCGCAACTGGGCCACCCCTTCCTCGAGAAGAAGGTACTCGGAGGTCGCCAATCCGTCGCGCATCGTCCTCATCGACTTGCTCTTGAGCCGCATCAACTGCGGAGTGAGGCCGGTGCGGTTGCGGCTCGCATCGTTGCGCCCGGCCGCCTGCCAGACCCAGGAGACCACACCAATCGTCAGAGCGACGGCGATGGCGGCAACGGCCACGTAAGTCAACGCTGATTTCGACACGGGGCGTCCGTCCGACTACATTTTCGGCGACGCCTTGCGCGAACGCCGCAATCCCGTCGGCCGCTCAACCCAGGTCTTCGCCGCCGAAGTCGTCGGTATCATCGTCGTCGTCATCGTCGTCGTCGTCGTTGTCGTCCCCCTCGAGATCGCTGACCCGGACTCCCGTCATCGGCACGACAATGTCGCTACGCTCGAATCCGCCGAGCGCTGCGAACGAGGGCGCGGCCGGCAACGACAAGAACATCAGGAGCAGGACCGCGCCCAAGATCAGGCGGGCCGAGTGGGTGTAGATCATCGGGTCTCCCATCTTCGCCGGCGAGCGAGAGCCACCCCGGCGATGACCGTCAGTATGCAGGCGGCAAGCGCCAGCCCCAGTCGGTCGACCGCAGGCGCCGGCGACGGCGTCAACGATCCCGCCAGCAACGCATTGCTGCGATCGTTACAGATATCCCGCAACTCCACGATCTCGCCTACTTCCAGCGGCGTCTCCAGAGCGATGCAGAAGTCTCCGTTGCCGTCGGTGCCGCTCGAGCCGAAACAATCGGAGACCAGCGGGCTGTCCGGCGGACAGAGCTGAATACAGCCATCCGGCAAGTTCGGCGACGCTTCGCCACACAATTCGGTGCTTCCGGGGGGAAGTCCTCCCGGCGGAACGTCCCCATCGGGAGCCGGCGGCGTCGGCGTCGCGGTCGGCGTCGGGATCGGGTCGCAGACTCCGCCGGTGTCGATCTCCGCCGCCTCGAACGGAGCGAAGGCGATGACGCCGTTGCCGCCACCGCTGAGGCTGTCGACCACCGAGTCGCCGGCGCCACCGTTCAATCCCGACGGACCGGAGACGTCGCCCCACCAATTGCCGGCAGCGGCGACGTTGATCGGCGAGTTCAGCGCCATACCGTCGCCGTTCCCGGCGACATTGTTCGACGTCGCGCTATTCGCATCGGAGGCGGCCTCGAATAGGCAAATACCGACCGTACCGTTACGCAAGACGTCGGAGTCGGTCACCGTCACCGGACCGTCGGCGCGAAAGGCGATGGCTCCGTTGCGCCCGTTGTCGGTCACGCAGACGCGGCTGACCTCGGTGGTTCCGCCCGAGCTGAATGCGATGCCATCGTTGCCGCTGCCGGCCACGATCGAGTCGGAAACGATGATCTGGTCGGCCTCGCCGCCATCGTTAGTCGGAGTAGCGGTCGGCGTAACGTCCGGCGTTGGCGTATCGGTCGGCGTCGGAGCGTTGGGATCCTGCGAGGGCGTGAAAGTGCGGGTTGGGGTCCTTGTACGGTACAGGCCGAATTCGTCATTGAAATCGACCGCGTCCTGGAAGTTTGCCTCGGAAGTGGAATTGCGCACGATCGCGACTCCGTCCGATTCGATGGCAATGCCGTCGTCTTTGTTGTCGATCGCGCGACATCCATCGCACACTACGACGGCCTTGAACTTTTTACTGTCGAGCTCGAAGCCGTCCCCGCCCCCGGTCCTCGGGGTCGGAGACGGGGTGCCCGGCAAGAAAGTATTGGTCGGGGTGCGGGTCGGTGTACCCGGCTCCTCTGTTGGAGTCTTTTGAAAATCACCGTTGTCGATCGCGACCGAGTCGCGCACGTCGATATCGCCGTTGGTATCGACCTCGAGACCGTCGCCATTTCCGCCAAGGCTCTTTCCGTTGCCTTCGGCGTAGAGGCCACGCACGGTAACGTCGACCCCGTCGTCGGAGCACGGAGAGTTCTGCGCATCGAGCTCGACTCCATCGAAGAGATTACGCACGGCGCGCACGTCGATCAGTGACACGTCGCCTGACAAGTACTCGAATTCGATCCCGTCTTCCGAGTTGTCTTCGACGGTGATCTGGCGCAGATCGATCGGCCCGACGCTCGCGCACAGTCCGACCGAGGAGTCTTCCTGCCCCTCGATTTGGAATCCGTCGCCGGGTCCGGCCAACCCGTTGCCGCTCGCTCGAGATCGGATCGCGGCGAGTGAATCGATCGCCCCGACCTCGGGACGCGGGGCGTAGACCGGATAGTGAACCTCCTGCGGTCGCAACGCATGCACCTCGAAGCCATCCTGGCCGTTGCGATTGCTGGAGCTGTCGATGATGGTAACCGTGCCCGCAACGACGTCGATCTCCACCCCGTCGTTTCCGAAGCTGGTGTTGCCCGGAAGCACGGCGTCGTTGTCTTCGGCGCTACTGCTCAGGACCGACAAGCCGGCTCCCGCGATGATCTCGAAGCCGTCGTTCTGATTGTTGCGCGATTCGGAATCCCGGATCGTGACCAGGCCTCGGGACTGGACGTCGACGCCGTCGAAGCTGGCGTCGTGAGCGAACACGTCGTCGATGGTGGCGTCGCCGAGCAGATCGTCGAGATTGATCGCATCGAAGCCGACTCCGGAAGCGGCCGTGTAAAGGACATCTGGGTTCGAAGCAGCCATCGCCAATCGCAGACTCTTCTTGCGCAGCATTCCGTCATTGGCCGGACTCCAAGACGCGCCGGCATCGATGCTCTTGAGGACGCCGCCGAAAGACGTCGAGAGATAGAGTGTGGCAGGGGTCGTCGGATCCATGATCAGTGCGAATACATCGTCGTCCTGGTAGTTCGGGACGATCAGCTCGGTCCAAGTACCGCCGCCATCGGCGGTCGAGAACGCGCGCTGGCCGCAGCACTGCGAACGAGCGACGACGACCGAATTCGCGTCGGTCGGGTCGATGGCGATGAACGGAAACTGAAACAAGGTCGAAGGCAAGTCGCCGTTGGCCGGAACCCAGGTGTCGCCGCCATTGGTCGACTTCTGCAGCCCGACCCCGGCGGAGTAGATGGTCGTCGGGGTGGAAGGCGCGATCGCGATCGCGATCGAATCGTCGGGATCGACCTCGGTCCACATGCCACCACCATTCAGCGATCGGAAAACCCCGCGCGGCGAACTGTCGAACCTCCCGAGCCCGGCAAACACGCGCAGAGAGTTGCTCGGATCGACGGCAATCGAGTTGACCCGACCGCTCTCGAGGCCCGTCTCCATCAGCGTCCAGCTCGCGCCGCCGTTGGTCGACTTGAACATCCTCTGGCCGTCGAGGACGCTGCCCAGATAGAGCGTCGCGGCAACCTGAGGATCGATGGCCAGCGCCGTCACCTCGGGCAGCGGCATCGGCAGACCCGTATTGCTGGCCGTCCATGTCGCGCCGCCATCGACGCTCTTGAAGACGCCGCTCGAGCGAGTGCCCGCGTAGAGGATCTGGCTGTTGCTTGGATCGACGACGAGAACCTGGACGTCGCCCATCCCAACGTTGGCGACGCTCCAGGAAGATGCGGCGTCGTCGGTCGCCGAGATGATACCGCCGATCGGTCCGCTATCGGTCACATCGAAGCCTTTGATGCGAATACTGCCCGGATAGGGCGCCACCGAGTTCCAGAAGGCGCGCCCCACCGGCGGCGTCACCAAGGTCGTTGCCGAGCCGGCGCCGATGATCTCGATATCACCCGGGACCCCGGCGATGGCGCTGCCCATCGCGCTGATATCGACGCTCTCGACATACGCGCCGGCGGCGACTTGAACCACGGCCGGAGCCGGGCCGGCATTGTCGACGGCCGCTTGGATCGTCGTGAAACAATCGACCCCGGTCGTCCCCATGCCGGAGCAGGTCGGGTCGACCGGGTCGACGAAAACGTTTGCCGCCGCAAACGCGGCAACTGCGAACAGCTGCACCGCGAGCCCGAGCACGAGATGCTTGCTAATCTGCCCCATTAGACCCATACACTAACTTGTACCGCTCAAGTCAACTACAAACGGCGGCGCCTGGGCGCTCCGAACAAACGCCCGACTCTGTGATCATCAAACTATGTCGACGGCCTGCGATGTGAAGTCCCTTGCGAAGTCCTTTGCGGATTTCCCGACGCGAGCTATCGTCCTGGCCGCCGCCATCGTCGTATCGACCTTCGCATTCCTCGGCTGCGGAGACTCCGACGACGACGCCGGAACGCACACCGATCGGCTGTGCGCACCGGAACCGCTGATCACGGAGGCGCCCATGCCGCCCTACAGCTCGGACCCGGACAAGCTGGCGACGCGCGAGCTGCCGCACTGGTTCGATGCCGCCAAGTTCGGGATCATGATCCACTGGGGCCTGTACTCAGTACCCGGCTGGGCCGAGACCGCGCTCGACCCCGCCGAATGGAACTCCCCGGAGTCGCTGATCGCCAACAGTCCTCTGTGGTATCGGCGCAACCCCTACGCGGAGTGGTACGCCAACACGATTCAAGTGCCCGGCAGCGAAGCGCAGCTGCATCACCGCCGGGTGTACGGAGCCGACTTTCCGTACGAATCGTTTCAGGCCGACTTCGAAGAACAGGCGGCCGGCTGGGACCCCGACGAATGGGCAGATCTCTTTGCCGCCGCAGGCGCCCGCTACGTCGTCCTCGTGACCAAGCACCACGATGGATACCTCATGTGGCCGAGCGCGACCGCCAACCCGATGCGCGCGGATTGGGCGTCGCAACGCGACTTCGTCGGCGAGCTCAGTGCGGCAGTGCGCACG
>JANQHZ010000216.1 GCA_028282445.1 Candidatus Binatia bacterium
CTCCTTCCTAGCGGCGTTCCACGCCGGCTCCATCAGAGGTCAACATAAAGGTGAACAAGCGAATGTCGGCCGACGACGTAGTCGGCGGGCTCAGGGACGGCATGACGATCGGCATCGGCGGCTGGGGCGCACGCCGCAAACCGATGGCGCTGATTCGAGAGATCGCGCGATCCGACTTGAAAGATCTGACCCTGGTGTCCTACGGCGGCCCGGACGTCGGGCTCCTGTGCGCGACGGGCAAAGTCCGCAAGCTGGTCTTCGGATTTGTCTCGCTCGACGTCATTCCGCTCGAGGCCCACTTCCGCAAAGCCCGCCAGGCTGGAGCGATCGAGGTGATGGAGCTCGACGAGGGGATGCTGCAGTGGGGACTGCGCGCCGCCGGCTACCGATTGCCTTTCCTGCCGATCCGCGCCGGCCTCGCCTGCGACATCGAGCGACTCAACCCCACCCTGCGGACGGTCCGCTCGCCTTACGAAGACGGCGAGACTCTTCTCGCAATGCCGGCGCTGAATCTCGACGCCGCCTTGGTCCACGTCGACCACTGCGACGAACGCGGCAACGGCCAGGTGCTCGGACCGGACCCGTACTTCGACGATCTCTTCTGCAGCGCAGCGACCAAATCGTACGTGAGCTGCGAGAGCATCGTCCCAACCGAGCGTTTCGCCGAGCTCGGGTCCGTTCACACTCTCCTGCTCGACCGTGGGATGGTCAGCGGCGTCGTCGAAGCGCCTTTCGGCGCTCACCCGACGTCTTGCTCGCCGCGCTACGGTATCGATGCAGAGCACCTCAAGGTCTACTCGGCCTCGGCCAAGAGCGACGAAGCTTGGGCCGATTACCGCGCCAAGTTCGTCGACGCCGACGACGACGCCTACGTCGAGGCCGCGGGCGGCGCGACCCACATCGAGTCCATTCCCCATACGATTTTCTAACCGCGGCTCGAGCAAAGAGGCGGACGGGCACAGCGTGCTCTACCGCTCACGGCTCGAACACATGGACACATGGAAGTGCAATGACCGAATCGTCTCACTCGCTTGCCGAACTGTGCATCGTTGCCGCTGCCGAAGCCTGGCGCGGCGACGGCGAGATTCTCGCGTCCGGAATCGGTGTCGGACCGCGCCTCGCCGCGGGACTGGCATGGCGCACCCACAGCCCCGACCTGATGATGACCGATAGCGAATCGGTGCTGGTTTCCGAGCCGGTGCCAGTCGGGCCCCGCGACGGCTACCGTCCCAAGGTCGAGGGCTGGATGCCGTTTCGACGGGTTTTCGACCTTCTTTGGTCGGGGCGACGGCACGCCATGACGATGCCGACCCAGATCGACCGCCACGGCAACAGCAACATCAGCCTGATCGGGGATCCGGCCAAGCCCAAGGTGCAGCTGCTCGGAGCGCGAGGAATCCCGGGCAACACGATCAACCACACCTGCAGCTTCTTCGTCCCCAACCACAATCCGCGATGCTTCGTCGAACGCGTCGACATGGCATCCGGAGTCGGATACGACGACGCCCGCTGGGGTGAAGGTGTTCGGCGCGACTTCATGGAGCTGCGCCTGGTCGTCAGCAACCTGGCGGTGATGGATTTCAACGGGCCCGACAAGACCATGCGCATCGTCTCGACGCATCCAGGGGTCACCGTCGACCAGGTGCGCGAGCAAACCGGCTTCGAGCTGCACGCCGACGCCGACGTCGGCGAAACCCCCGCGCCGACCGCCGAGCAGCTCGAGCTGCTCCAACAGCTCGACCCCCACGGACAGCGCTCGGGAGCGGTAGCCGCCTGATGGCGAACGCGACACTCGACACGCCCCTCTCAAGATCTCTCGGCTGTCGTTACCCCATCATCCAAACGGCGATGGGCTGGGTCGCGACCCCGGAGCTCGTCGCCGCCACATGCAACGCCGGCGCCTTCGGCTTTCTCGCCTGCGCGACCTCGCGTCCGCAGCAAGCGGAAGCCGATATTCGCAAGGTTACCGAGCTCACCGATCGACCTTTCGGTGTGAACTTCCTGATGGAACAACCGGGCGCCGCCGAGATCGTCGACGCGATCGTCCGCTACGGCGCCAAGGCGGCGAGCTATAGCCGCTCGCCCAAGCGAGAGTTCATCGACAAGCTCAAGGCCGCCGACATCCTATGCGTACCGACGGTGGGCGCGGCGCGCCACGCCGAGAAGGCGGTCGAGCTCGGCGCCGACATCATCGTCGCCCAGGGCGGTGAAGGCGGCGGCCATACCGGAATCGTGCCCACTTCGTTGTTGCTGCCACAAGTCATCGATGCGGTCGACGTACCGGTCGCGGCGGCGGGCGGATTCCACAGCGGCCAGGGACTCGTCGCGGCACTGGCGTATGGCGCCGATGGCATTGCCATGGGAACCCGCTTCATGCTGACTGCGGAGAGCCCGGTTCCCGACCCGACCGTCGACCGCTACTTCAAGGCTTCGGTGATGGACGTGCCGGTCACCACCCAGGTCGACGGACTACCGCAACGCGTCGTTCGCAACGAGCTGGTTGCCGAGCTCGAAGCGAGCAGCTCGGTCGCATTGCTGATCCGCGCTCTGCGCAGCGCTCTCGAGTACCGCAAGCTGTCCGGAGCGTCGATCGGCGAGCTGATATCGGCGGCGTTCTCGATGAGAAAGAACGACAAGCTGACGCGCTCGCAGATGATCATGGCCGCCAATGCCCCCATTCTGATCAAGCGCGCGATGGTCGAGGGGGTTCCTTCCGAAGGTGTGCTACCAAGCGGCCAGGTCACCGGCGTGATCGACGATCGCCCCACTTGCGCCGAGCTGATCGAGCGCCTGATGACGGAGGCCGATGGTGCGCTCGCGCGCCTGAACCAACACTGAAACCGCAGATGAACGCAGATGAACGCTGATACGAGCTCGGCAGGTCGATAGACAGAGGAGAAGTGGAAGTGTCGTTTCAAACCACCATCGAGAACGGAATTGCGGAGATTCTCCTCGACCACCCGCCGGTCAACGCCTTCGACAGCAAGGGGTGGATCAGTTTGGCCGCGGAGATCGAGCGCGTCGGCAAGGGCGACGACGCCAACGTCGTATTGATTCACGCCAACGGACGCGGGTTTTGCGCCGGTGTCGACATCAAGGAGCTGGCCCAGGACGGCAGTCTGATCACGGCCGTCAACCACGGCTGCTATGCGACCTTCGCCGCCATCTACGACTGTCCGATCCCGGTCATCTCGGCCGCGCACGGCTTCGTGCTCGGCGGCGGCATCGGCATGGTCGGCGCCTCGGACATCATCATTGCTTCCGAGGACGCGACCTTCGGGCTACCGGAGATCGACCGCGGTGCATTGGGCGCCGCGACGCATCTCTACCGCATGTTCCCGATGCAGACCGTGCGTCGCATGCTCTACACCGGCGAGCCGATCAGCGCCCAGGAAGCCTACCGGCTCGGCGCCCTCGAGTCGGTCGTATCGCGCGAAGAGTTGCTGCCTAGGGCGCGCGAGCTCGCCGCCAAGATCGCCGGCAAGAGCGGCAAGGCGCTCCGTCTCGCCAAGGAATCGCTCAACGGCATCGAGCTCCTCGACATCAAGCACAGCTACCGGTTCGAACAGGGCTTCACGCTCGAGCTCTACACGTCGCCGGACTCCCAGGAAGCACGCGACGCTTTCGTCGAGAAACGCGACGCAAAGTTCGAGAAATAACCTCACCACGGAGGCACGGAGACACGGAGAGTTCGCCAGAACCAAGCGGCTGCGGGATCTCCGTGTCTCGGTGCCTCCGTGGTGCATATTCTTCTGGATGAAATCCTATGGACCTAGCATTCACACCTGAACTGAAGGCCTTCCGGGCCGAGGCGCGCGAGTGGCTGGACGCCAACGTGCCGGCGGAGCCGCTGCCCTCGCTCGACACCAAAGAGGGCTTCGCGCTCCATCGCGAGTGGGAACGCAAGCTGAACGACGGACGCTGGGCGATGGTGCCATGGCCGGTCGAGTACGGCGGTCGCGGCGCCAACCTGATCGAGTGGTTGGTGTTCGAGGAAGAGTACTACCGCGCCGGGGCACCCAACCGCGTCAACCAGAACGGCATCTTCCTGCTCGGGCCAACGTTGATGGAGTACGGCAGCGACGAACAGAAGGCGCGTTTTCTCCCCAAGATCGCATCGAGCGAGGAGGTCTGGGCACAAGGATGGTCGGAGCCCAACGCCGGCAGCGACATGGCCGCGATCCGATCGACGGCGCGTCGCGAAGGCGACCACTTCATCATCAACGGGCAGAAAACCTGGGCGTCGCGCGGCGCGTTTGCCGACTGGCTCTTTTGTATCTTTCGCACCGACCCGGAGTCGCAACGCCATCGCGGGCTCACCTTCATCCTGGTGCCGCTCGACGCCCCCGGAGTCACCGTCCGACCGATTCCGCAACTCGACGGCGAGACCGGCTTTGCCGAGGTCTTCTTCGAGGATGCGAAGGTTCACACCGAAAACCAACTCGGCGAGGAAGGCGGCGGCTGGAAAGTGGCGATGGCGACCGCGGGTTTCGAACGCGGGCTGATGCTACGCAGCCCAGCGCGCTTCCAAGCCACCGCGGCGAGACTGGTCGAGCTCTATCGCAAAATCGGAGGCGACGCGGACCCGGCACTGCGCGATGCAGTCGCTCGCGCCTGGGTGAACGCCGAAGCGTACTGCTTGAACACGTACCAGACCGCTTCACGCCTGATCGCCGGAGGCAGCATCGGTTCGGAAGCGAGCCTCAACAAGATCTTCTGGTCCGAGATGGACGTACAGATGCACGAGACCGCGCTGTCGCTGCTCGGAGCGCGCGCCGAGCTGCTGGCACATGCCCCCGAGGCGGGCGACGTCGGCAACTGGCTCGACGGATATCTCTTCTCCCTGGCCGGACCGATCTACGCCGGAACCAACGAAATTCAGCGCAACGTCATCGCCGAGAGACTGCTCGGACTGCCACGATAGAGCGGCACTCTGTCCGGATACCTGAAAGCCGAGAACGCAAGTATGGATTTTACCTTCAGTGAAGACCACGAAATGTTTCGCGAGAGCGTTCGCGGCCTGCTCGACCGCGAATGCACCGCCGACGCCGTTCGCGCGCTGTGGGACACCGACAGCGGTCGTTCGAACGAGCTCTGGAGCAAGCTCACCGAGCTCGGCCTGTTCGGATTGATGGCACCGGAAAGCGATGGGGGCCTCGCGATGAACGAGGTCGACCTGGTGCTGCCGCTCATCGAGACCGGCTACGCTGCGGTACCGGGGCCGGTCGTCGAATGCGCGGCCGTGGCCGTGCCGTTGCTGCGCGATCTCGGCGATACGAAGCTGAGCGGCAAGTGGCTACCCGCGATCGCCGCAGGAGAAGCCGTCGCTACGGTCGGCCACGATGCCAACCAGTTCGTCGCCGACGCCCATATCGCCGACCTGCTGCTACTGCCACACGAGGGCACGCTGCACGCCGTCGACGGCGCCGCCGTCAAAGCGACCCACCAGCCCACCAACGACCCGAGCCGGCGCCTGTACACGATCGATTGGTCCCCGAGCGAGACGACCTGCATCGCCCGTGGCGATGGCGCTCACTCGCTGCTCTCCGACGCCCTCGACCGCGGCGCCTGGGGTTGCGCCGCTCAGCTGCTCGGGGTCGCGCAACGAATGGTCGACATCGCCGTCCTCTACGCGACCCAACGCGAGCAGTTCGGCAAGCCGATCGGTTCGTTTCAAGCCATCAAACATCTGCTGGCAAACGTCCAGGTCAAGATCGAGTTCGCCAAGCCGCTCCTCTACAGAGCCGCAAACTCCCTGGCAGAGGGCGCAGATACCCGGTCGGCCGACGTTTCGCAGGCAAAAGCGGTCGCCGGAGAGGCTGCTTCGCTCGGCGCCAAGACCTCCCTGCAAGTCCACGGGGCGATCGGGTATACCTGGGAATGTGACCTACAGATTTGGATGAAACGAGCTTGGTCGCTCGAGCTGGCGTGGGGCAGCACCGCATGGCACCGCGCCCGGGTCGCCGAGGCGGTGATCGACGGCAAGCTGCCGGCACGCAGCTTCGGCTTCGAGCCCCGTTGAGCCAACGCCGACGTCGAGAAGAGATGCAACATTCCCTTTCGAGAACATCACCTTGCGTGACTCCGCGCCTGCGCGGCGCGAGTCCTTCTTCCTGAGCCTGCTGAAGGAGACCCCATGGCAAAGAACAAGGTTCCCGCTGTCGAAGGCTGGTTCACGATGGATGCCGCCGAGCCACGCCTGCTGGGGTCGCGCTGCAAGGTGTGTGGCACATTCTTCTTCCCTAAGGAGGCGGACTTCTGCCGCAATCCGGCCTGCTCCTCGAACGAGTTCGAGGAGGTGCCGCTGTCGACGCGCGGCAAACTGTGGTCGTTTACCAACAACTGTTACCCACCGCCGAAGCCGTACATGGCGCCCGCCCCCTTCGAACCCTACATCGTCGCCGCGGTCGAGCTCGAGACGGAGAAGATGGTCGTGCTCGGACAAGTCGCCAAGGGAATCGAAATCAACCATCTCTCGGCCGGAATGGAGATGGAGCTCTTTCTCGACACGCTCTTCGAAGACGACGACAACGAGTACATCGTGTGGAAGTGGAGACCGGTCTCCTGACCGGCTGCGAAAGGATCGACGAGATGAGCAAGGAAGTCGCAGTCCTCGGAGTCGGCATGCACCCGTGGGGGAAGTGGGGCAAAAGCTTCGTCGAGTACGGCGTCAAGGCGACCCGCGACGCGCTCGCAGACGCCGGAATCGAGTGGAAGGACGTCCAGTTCGTGTCCGGCGGTGACACCATCCGCAACGGCTATCCGGGCTATGTCGCCGGCGCGACCTTCTGCCAGGCGATGGGATGGAACGGCGCCAAGGTGGCGAGCTCGTACGGTGCCTGCGCTTCCGGTACGCAGGCGATCAACAACGCGCGCGCCCAGATCCTAGCCGGGATGTGCGATGTCGCCCTCGTGGTCGGCGCCGACGCCGCGCCAAAGGGCTTTTTCGCCCCGGTCGGAGGCGACCGTCCGGACGACCCCGACTGGCTGCGCTTCCGCCTGATCGGCGCCACCAACCCAATCTACTTCGGACTGTGGGCACGGCGGCGGATGGAAGCGTACGGCGCCACCGCTCAGGACTTCGCGAAGGTCAAAGTCAAGAACTCGCGCCACGGGCTGCACAATCCCAACGCGCGCTACCGCAAGGAAGTCACCGAGGAAGCGGTGCTGAGCTCGGCCGTCGTGTCGGATCCGCTCCACCTCCTCGACATCTGCGCCACCAGCGACGGGGGCGCGGCGATCGTTCTCACCAGCATGGAGTTCGCCCGCAAACACACGACCGCGCCGATCAAGATCGCAGGCGTCTCGACCGTCACCCCGGAGTTCCCCAGCACGGTCATCGAGATGCCCAACTTCGCAACCGACTCGGCCGCGGCGGTCTCGGCTCCGGCGGTTTCCTTCCGCGACTCGATCGCTGCCGAGGCCTACGAAGAAGCCGGTCTCGGCCCGGAAGACATGAGCATGGCCGAGGTTTACGACCTGTCGACCGCGCTCGAGCTCGACTGGTACGAGAACATCGGCCTGTGCAAACCAGGCGAAGCGGAGAAGCTTCTCAACGACGGCGACACCACCCTCGGCGGCCGTGTCCCGGTCAACCCGAGCGGCGGGCTCGGCTGCTTCGGCGAAGCGATTCCCGCCCAAGCGATCGCACAGGTATGCGAGATCACCTGGCAGCTACGCGGCCAGGCAGAGGGGCGCCAGGTCGAGAATGCAAAGGCCGGCGTCACCGCCAACCAGGGGCTCTTCGGCCACGGCTCATCGGTCGTCGTGACCAAGTAGCCGGTCGCGCAACTCACCCGTCACCAATCACATTCACTACGCAACCACGGAGCAATAACATGGCGGAAGCATACATCGTCGACGCAGTTCGAACCCCGGTCGGCCGACGCGGCGGCTCTCTTAGCCAAGTTCACCCCGCCGATCTCGGCGCTCACGTCATCAAGGGCCTGGTCGAACGCACCGGGGTCGACCCCGCCGCCGTCGACGACGTCATCTTCGGCTGCATCGATACGATCGGGCCGCAGGCGGGCGATATTGCCCGAACCTGTTGGCTTGCGGCCGGCTATCCCGACGAGGTTCCGGGCACCACGATCGATCGCCAATGCGGTTCATCGCAACAGTCGGTCCACTTCGCTGCACAAGCGGTGATGAGCGGCACCAACGACCTGGTCGTAGCCGGCGGCGTGCAGAACATGAGCCAGATCCCGATCAGCTCGGCTATGACGGCGGCCGAGCAGTTCGGCTTCACCGACCCCTTCTCCGGCTCCAAAGGCTGGATCGAACGATACGGCGACCAGGAAGTGTCGCAGTTTCGTTCCGCCGAGATGATCGCCGAGAAGTGGGACATCTCGCGCCGGGACATGGA
>JANQHZ010000222.1 GCA_028282445.1 Candidatus Binatia bacterium
CCCATCGCGGCCACTCGCCACGCCTCGACCGTGCTGCCGGAGGTCAAGAAGGCGTGCGCCTTGTAGAGCGAGTGCGCGACCAGATGTAGGAGTGCGAGATCCCAAGCTCCGAGTCCGCATTGGACGAGCATGAATCCCATTTGCGCACAGGTGGACCAGGCCAGGGCGACCTTGACGCTCACCCGAGTCGTCATGATGAGCGCTCCGACCACCGTAGACGTCATGCCGATGACGACCAGCAGCAATTGCGCCGCCGGCACGTCGACCATCAGCGGCGCGAGCCGGATCATCAAGAAGCC
The DNA here is from genome assembly GCA_028282445.1 of Candidatus Binatia bacterium. Classification (GTDB taxonomy): domain Bacteria; phylum Desulfobacterota; class Binatia; order HRBIN30; family CADEER01; genus CADEER01. The sequence goes on from JANQHZ010000222.1 coordinate 300, forward strand.
GCCGATGTTGACGACGCCGGCGTGGAGCAGGGCGGACACCGGCGTCGGCGCCTCCATCACCTGCGTGAGCCATCCGTGGAGAGGAATCTGGGCCGATTTTATGCACGCGCTGAGCGCGAACAGGACGGCGGCGAGTTGGACGCTTGGCGGCAGTGACGCGCTTTCGTTCGCCCATCGATGAATCGCATCGAGATTGAGGCTCCCGACGTTCGCATACATCAGAGCGATTGCAGTCAATAAACCGGCGTCGGCGAGGCGGCTGGCGAGGAACTTCTTGTGGGCAGCAACCAGCGCCGCCGGCCTGTCGTAGAAGGTCAGCAGTTGGTGCAGCGCAAGGCTGGTTGCAGTCCATGCTACCGCCAGCATCAGTAGATTGTTTGCAATGATGAGGGTCGTCACCGCTCCCAGCGTGGCCAAAAGCCAGCGTGAGTAACGATGAGATCCCTGGTCGCCGTCCAGGTAGGCGGTCGAGTAGCGCACCGTCCCCATTCCCATCGTCGTGACGAGGAGCAGCATGACGCTGGTGACTGCGTCGAGACGGACGGCGAGCGCTTCGGGTGGCGGAGCGCCGGCGATCGCTGAACAGACGACGAACAACGTCGCGAGCCCGAGAGCGAGCCAGGATCCGTACGTCGCCTGACGGAAGGGGGCGGCTTTCGACCCGGTTGCCGCTGCGGTGAAGTAGACGACCGGAATCGCGACCGCCAACCCTTGGGATAGTTCGTGCCATGTGGAGGGAGTGTTCATGGTGTAGTTTGTACCCCTTTTTATCGTTCTTGAAAAAGATATAATTCAGCAGAATTCATTCTGTATTGGAGAACACCGGATGAGCATCGATCGACTCAACCACAACCACCTCTATTACTTCTGGGCGGTAGCGAAGGACGGCAACCTGACGCGCACGGCCAGACTGCTGCGCGTCTCTCAGTCGGCGATCTCGTCGCAGATCCGCCAGCTGGAAGACCAGCTGGGCGAGCCGTTGTTTGCGCGTGAGGGGCGCAAGCTGGTGTTGACCGAAGCGGGACGGATCGCGCTCGGTTACGCGGAGGAGATCTTTGCGACCAGTGGCGAGCTGCAGGCGACGATTCGGCGCGGCCGTGCGCGCGAGCATTCCCTGAGGGTTGGCGCGGTGGCGACCCTGTCGCGAAATTTTCAGGAATCGTTCATCAGCCCTCTGCTCGGTCAGGAGAACGTGCGCCTGCAACTGCGTTCGGGCAGCTTCGACGAGATGCTTCGCAGACTGTCGGACCACCAGGTCGACCTGGTCCTTTCCAATCGCCGCCCGCCGTCGCAGCGGGAGCGCGGGTGGCGTTGCCGGCGGATCGCCAAGCAGCCGGTGAGCCTGGTCGGTCACCAGCGCCGTCGTCGCTTTCGCTTCCCGGGCGATCTCAAGGGAATGCCGTTGATCGTTCCGGGACGAGGCAGCGACATTCGCACCGAGTTCGACGCCGTTTGCGAGCAGCTCGGCTTTCCGCTGCGAATCCTCGCGGAGGTCGACGACATGGCGACGATGCGCCTGCTCGCGCGCGACGCGGATGCGATCGCGTTGTTGCCTTCGGTGGTCGTGCGCGACGAGTTGCGCGAAGGCGTCTTGCACGAGTGGTGCGTGGTGCCCGGACTGTTCGAGACCTTCTATGCGGTCACCGTCGAGCGTCACTACCAGCATCCGCTGTTGCGTTCTCTCTTCGTGCGCGACGAGGAAGACATTCTCGCCATGGAGCACGACGAAGACCGCAAGCCGAAGCGCCGCTGATCTGCGCCGGTTGCCTCACGCCTTCGCTACATGCCGAGATCGGTGACGGCGCCGCGACTGCTGGTCGAAACGGCGCTGGCGTACTTGGCCAGCACGCCGCGCTTGTAGCGCGGGGCGGGCGCTCGCCAGGCGGCGCGGCGGCGTTCGAGCTCGGCGTCGTCGATCTCCAGTGTCAGCGATTGCGTGCGCGCGTCGATGGTGACGGTATCTCCCGGCTCGACCAGGGCGAGCGGGCCTCCGACCGCCGCTTCGGGCGCAACGTGGCCCACGACCATGCCGTAGGTGCCGCCGCTGAAGCGTCCGTCGGTGATCAGCCCGACGCTGTCGCCTAGGCCTTTACCGATGATGGCGCTGGTCGGCGCCAGCATCTCTCTCATGCCGGGGCCGCCTTTCGGGCCTTCGTAGCGGATGACGACGATGTCGCCGGCTTGGATCTGATCGCCGAGAATTGCGTCGAGGCATTCCTCCTCGGAGGCGAACACCCGAGCCGGTCCGCTGACGACCGGGTTCTTGACGCCGCTGACCTTGGCGACGGCGCCTTCCGGGGCGAGGTTTCCCTTCAGCACGACCAGGTGCCCCTCTTCGTAGAGCGGTCGGTCGAGCGGCAGAATGACCTCTTGTCCGGCGGGTGGGTGGTCCGGGATGTCGGCAAGCTGCTCGGCGACCGTGCGGCCGGTGACGGTCAGGCAGTCGCCGTGAAGAAGGCCGGCCTCGAGCAGCATCTTCATGACCAGCGCAACACCGCCGACGCGGTGGAAGTCGACGGTGACGAAGCGTCCGGACGGCTTGAGGTCGCAAATCACCGGTACCTTACGACGGATCGCCTCGAAGTCGTCGATCGACAGCTCGACTTCAGCGGCGTGAGCGATGGCCAACAGATGCAGTACGGCGTTGGTCGATCCACCCACCGCCATCGTCACCGCGATCGCGTTCTCGAAAGCCTTTCTGGTCAAGATCTGGCGAGGGAGGATCTGCTGCTCGATTGCGTTGAGCAGCGCGACCGCGCTGGCGGCGGCGCTGTCGGCCTTGTCGTCGTCCTCGGCCGCCATCGTGGAGGATCCGAGCAAGCTCATCCCCATCGCCTCGAATACACTCGACATCGTGTTGGCGGTGTACATGCCTCCGCACGATCCGGCTCCCGGGATCGCGCGCCGTTCGACCTCCAGCAACTCTTCGTCGCTCAACTTTCCGGCGGCGTGTTCTCCCACCGCTTCGAAGGCGCTGACGATGGTCAGGTCTTTGCCGTGCAGGCGGCCGGGCTTGATGGTTCCGCCGTAGACGAAGATCGCCGGCACGTTCAGCCGGGCGATCGCGATCATCGCACCCGGCATATTCTTGTCGCACCCGCCGATCGCGAGCACACCGTCGAGACTTTGGCCGTTGACGACCGTTTCGATCGAGTCGGCGATGACCTCGCGCGACACCAACGAGTACTTCATGCCTTCGGTGCCCATCGAGATTCCATCGGAGATGGTGATGGTCCCGAAGGTCTGCGGCATCGCACCCGCCTCGGCGAGCGCCACCTCGGCGCGACGGGCCAACAGGCCGAGGCCGACGTTGCACGGGGTGATGTTGCTGTGCGCGTTGGCGATGCCGACGATCGGCTTGGTGAAGTCGTCGTCGCCGAAGCCGACCGCGCGCATCATTGCTCGGTTCGGCGTTCTTTGGATGCCCTCGGTCACGACTTTGCTTCGTCGGTTGTGCGCCATGGTGGATGCTCCTTTCCCTACTTCGAGTCTCGACCCCGTCCGAAGACCCGGGTGCTTTGCGCGTTGGCGATCGGGCGGGATCGCCGACGCTTTCGGCACGGGTGCGAGGCTGTCGCGAGTTTCAGGATTTTCTTGGCTTGGTCAGGTCGACCTTGCTCGTGCGTGGCGCCCCGTCTCGTTTCCACACCATATCGACCAGGTCTCCGACCCTGCAGTGATCCTCGATCGGGTGACGCAATCGCCTCCTGCGATCGATGCTGTAACTGTTGCGGCGACCGACTCGGTGGCGGGTCAGCACGCCGGCGTCGACAAGCTCGGCGACGATCCGCTGTACCGCGCGCTCGGTGATTCCGACCCGGTCGGCGAGGTCGCGTAGGCGCGTACCCGGCGCGTGTGCGAGCTCGACCAGGACGTGTCCGTGGTTCGACAGGAACGTCCACGTATCGCTGCGGCCGCCGGCCGCGGGGGTTTTGGTGTCCTTCATGGTGCGAATGACGTCTCAAGGAGGGGGTGCCGCATGTGGGGCAGTGCGCCTCGCATGCGGCACCCGGGTGAATGCGCGCCTTTGGCTCGATGGGTAGCCGGCCGGCGTGCGGTGTGGGTGTTTGGCACCTAGGCGATCCCGGCGACGCTGGCGGGGAGGTCTTTGGCGACGCGAACGATCGGAATCCCGGTCTGGATATTGTCGTGCATCTCCTTGAGAGCACGCGGCAGGTCGGCGAAGTCGTAGACCTCCTTGTGGATGGCGGGGCGAAACACCGAACCGTAGAGCTCGGTCGAAGCCTCGCATCCGACGATGGTGTCGTAGTGGGTGTGGTCGATGGTCAACTGTTTCACCGACATCGCGGCCGAGTCGTAGTTGATCTTCTTGGACAGCTGCCAGCCGGCGCTCACGTTGACCCCGCAGCGGGAGAGCGCGGCGATGCCGGCGGGAAAGACGGGACCGCGCAGCATGTCGCAGACGACGTGCATGCCGACGCCGCCGGTGCGACTCTTCACCTCGGCGTTGAAGGCTTTGACGTCTTCTTTGCTCGCGAAGCGGTTGAACTTCTTCTGGTCGATCGTCTCGATGCCCTGCTCCTCGAGAGCCGCGCGCCGTTCGGGCGACCCCGAGCACAGGAAGGCGCGGTGTCCCTCGTGGTGCGCCAGCATCAGGAACAGCTCCGATACGCCGCCGCCGAAACCCATGACGTTCAGCCGCGCGACCTTCTCGCGGTCGACCTTCACCCGGAAGATGTCGTGCCCGCGTCTCCATAGAAGGTAGGCGGTCGGCGCGCGCAGCGGCAGAGCGGCGATCTCCCACAGGCTGAGTCCGCAGTCGATCGGTGCGGGCAGGATCTGCCAGTCTCCAACCACTGCCTCCTCGGAGTACCATCCGATCGAATCTGGCTTGTCGTAGGCCCAGATGCGGGTCGGGTAGCCCCACTTGTCCGCATCGCCCAGGCAGTGGGTGACGACGATGTCTCCCTTGCTAAACCGACTGACTCCGTCCCCGACCTCGATGACCTCCCCGACCGCGCTGTTTCCGGGGTAGATCTTGCCGCCGCGCAGCTCCGCAATGTTGACGGTGTCGGCGAGAACGGCGTGATCGAGGTTGTGCTCGAGCGAGAAGGCGAGCAGCCGGATCTTGACGTCCCCCGGCCCGAGCTCCGGTAGCTCCAGGGTGTCCATTTTGAGGACGCGGCTGGCGTCGAACGCGTCCATGTTGTTCTCTCCGACGCGGGCCCACTCGGCGGCGATATCGGTGGCATCGATGGAATATGCGCGGGTGTTCATGGATGAGACTCCTCTCGTTTCGTTGTCGCTCGATGCCCGGAAGCCCCGAACTCAGCTATGGATGGTGAATGGAGTTTGCGGCGAATCGACGCCCGTGGAATGGTACCCCGCAGTGAGCGGTGGCGGCACTATACGAAGCCGAATACCGGAAATCAAGTTCCTGTATTCTTTTTCGTAAATTAATTTTCGTCAAAGAGGTAGTCGCCGAAACGGCCGGGTGCCGTGACCGTATCGAGGCCGTTCCGCAGGCCGCGCGCGAGCCGGCAGGGCGGGAGGTGCGGGTCCCTCGGATCCCCGAAAGGGCGCGGGTCGTGGCGGGGCGTCAGCCGGACACTTCCGGCAAGAGGTCGCCGTCGTCACCGATGTCGCCGATGGCGGCGCGATAATTGGCGAGTGCTCGAAAGTAGTCGGCTTGTGCGGAAATGAGACTGCTCGCCGCGTCGAAGGCCTGCAGCTCTCGCAGGTTCACGTTGATGAGGTTGCTGGTTCCGAGCATCAGCTTGCGATCCTCGGCGGTGCCGAGGCGACGGGCGAGTTGGAGGTTCTGCCGGGTGGCGCCGAGCTGATCGAATGCGGCGCGGAGGGCGGCCTGGGCTTTCTTCACCTCGGCGATGATCCGGTCGCGTGCGAAACGCTGCTCGGACTGGACCTGTCGCAACTGTGCCTGGGCCGCCAGCAGCTCGCCCTTGGCCTCGCGACGCTGGACCGGGAGGGCGATCTGCACCTTGGCTTCGAGCACGCCATCCCCCTTGTCGTCGGGGTTCTTGGCCGCTCCTCCGATGTCCTTCGATCCGACGATTGCGAGGTCGACGTTGGGTAGCAGGCGGTTCTCTGCCAGTGATAACTCGAGCTGGAACTTCTCGGCTTCGAAGTCGAGCTTCTGCAGGATGGGTTGTTGGGAGAAGGCTCGCGCGATGTCGATCTCGAGGTCGCGCTCGTCTGGATCCTTCTCGGGTGGAAAGGCCGGGGGGAGCCGGGTGCTGTCGACCATCAGCGTCTCTCCGGATTGGTCGCGAAGGAAGAGCGAGAGTTCGATCGCGGCTTGCTGAAAGGTTCGCTCGGCGGCGATCTTGCGCACCTGCCGGTCGACGATCAGTCGTTCGTTGTCGAGCAGGTCGATGGCGGGTAGGGCGCCTTTGTCGACCCTGCGGACGAGTTGCGACTGGCGACTCTCGGCGGTCTCGAGCAGCTGCCGGGCGACCTCGACTCTCATTCCGGCAGCGACCCAATTCCAGTAGGCGAAGGATGCCGAGCGTGTGAAGGCGAGCAGTCTCTCGCGAACCACCGGCTCGGCGGCGAAGGCGGCGATCTCGGACTTGCGCAGCTCGGCGCGGCGCTTGTCGATCGCCCGGTCGCGCAAGAGCGGCAGCTTGAACCCGAGGCGGAACTCGCCGCCGTCGTTGGTTTCGTCGCCGCCGTCCCACACCGCGAAGTCGCCGCTGCCGATACGGTAGCCGCCGAAGAACTCGGCTCCCCAAAGTTGCGTCGGCTGGTTGAAGAAGGCATCGCCTTCATAGGTTTCGTAGAAGCCTTCGGGCTTGAGCTTGGCGCCGCCGCCGACCAGGAAGTCGAAGGCTCCCTCGCGCGAGAGTTGGCGAGCCTGAGCGATCGAGCGCTCTTCGGTCACTGCGGCGAGCAGGGGGTAGTGGCTTTCGACCGACTCGAGCACTTCGCGCAACTCGAGAGTTCCTCCGACGACCGGCTTCGGGGGCGAGCCGCTCTGCGCGTCGCCGGCCTCGGCGGACGACTGGGATGCGCCGAGGAGCGCAATCAGCAGCCCCGCGCACGCGATGTGGCACCTCATTATTTCGATCCGCCTTTGCCGCCGTCATCGCCGGACTTGCCGGGCATCTTGCGCTCCGAGTAGCTGACCGTTGGAGGGAATCCGTTGGCCTGACGCCAGAGCTCGTAACCCAGGCTGACCTGGTCGAGCAAGACGAAGCCCTTCGAGCGCGCTCCTTGCCGGAGGAAGTCGGGCTCGGGCCATGGCTCGTCGTTCGGGTCGGGTTCGACGAGGATACGGAAACGGCCGGTCCCGTCGTCGCCGGTATCGACGATCAGGACCTGCCCGCCGAAGGTTCCGACGGCGACCGACGGCCAACCGGCGAACTGAACCGCCGGCCATCCTTCGAATTGCAGTCGGACGGGGCGTCCCTTGCGGATGAGGGGGACGTCGTTGCCGTCCACCCACAGCTCGACGACGCGGCTCTCCGTATCGGGAACGATCGTCACGAGCGGGTCGCCGGCCTTCACCATCTCCGCTCCCGGGCTGACCGCCAGACGAAACACGGTTCCGTCGCGCGGTGCCTTCACCAACTGGGTCGACTGCCGATTGATGCGCACCTCGAGCTCGGCGATGTACTGCTCCTTGTTGGCGACCTCGACCACGGCGGCCTCGCGCTCGGCTCGTGCCGAGTCGATCTTGGCCTGGGCTTCGGTGCCGACTTTGCCGACACTGGCGCGACTGGCCTCGAGCTGATTGCGCGCCGCGGCGAGCGCCTGCCGCTCCTGTTCGAGCTTGGCAATGCTCTCCTTGTTGCGGCGCTCGGCGAGCTCGAACTCGGCTTGCGATGCGAGGCCTTCTTTGAAGAGATCCCGCTGGCGAGCGAAGTTGAGGCGCGCCTGGTTGGCCGCGGCCTGCGCGGCCTCCATGGCGTGTTCTTCCGACCGCACCTTGGCGACGGCGACCTCCACCATCTGCTCGGCGGCGGAAACGGCCAGCTCGCGTGCTTGGGTCAGGGCTCGCTGCTGCTCCTCGTAGACCGCGACCTTCGCCTGCGAGGCGCCCAATCCGGCGAGCAGCGCGTCGCGCTGCTGTTTCAGCCGTTCGATGATGTTCGGGTCGTTGTCGACGATCTCCAGTAGTGGATCTCCCTCGCTAACACGAGATCCTTCGATCACCCACACCTTGCGGACTCTCCCCATGACCGGCGCGGCGAGGGTTTGCATGCGGTCGTACGGCTGCAGCGCGACGACGCGACCGCTCCCCGGGATGTTCTGTTGCCACGGTACGATGATCAGCGCCAAGACGAAGGAGAAGAGCAGGGCCGCGAGGCAAATCGCCAGGATGCGCGAGGCGCGCAGGCCGCCCACCAAGCGCGACGCCGGAAGCCCCTGGTAGGACTCGTCGGCAATATAGGGTGCGTTGGGGAACGTCATGGGTTGGAATCGCCTCCTTCGCGAGGATTGTTTCCGCTTAGATCGATCCGCGGGGACGGTAGTTGGATGACGTGGTCACAGCGGGCTCCGTCTTCGGCTCGCGTCGTCGCAACGAGCAGACTCCAAGGCATGTCCGATGAAAAGAGCTTCTCGAGGATCGGCTCGTCGGGGTGCTCGTCGAGGTAGGCGAGCGGGGCGTCGAGCAGAACGAGTCTGGGGTTGCCGGCGATGGCCCGGGCCAGGGTGACCCGCATGGCGGCGCCGCGCGAGAGCGGCGATCCACCCGTGGCCAACTTGGTGCGCAACCCGTCGGGGAGCTTGAGTGCCTGGTCCAACATGCCGACCGCGGCGAGTGCCTCTCGAACCGAGTGGTGGTTTACGTGGGTGCGTCCCATACGGACGTTTTCTTCCAGCGAGCCCTCGATGATGTCGGGGCCGCTGACGCGTACGATCTGCTCGCGAACGGTCTCCAATCGCAGGTCTCCGAGGTCGACGCCGTCCAGGGTGATGTAGCCCGAGGTCGGCGAACGCAGGCCCAACGCGAGATCGAAGACAGTGCTTTTTCCGGAGCCGCTCGGACCGAGCAAGGCGATGCGTTGCCCGGGCTCGATCTCGAGTTGGAGCTTGTCGACGACGCTCTTCGCTCCGTACTTGAAGGTGACGTCGTTGAAGCGCATCGCGGCGGCCGGGTTGTCCGACTCGTAGACGTCGCCGTCTTCGCGCTCCAAGGGGAGATCGAAGAGGATCCCGAGCTTATCGACCGCGGCCAGCAGGTCGTAGTATCCCTCGAGGTGCTTCCCTAGTTTTGCAAACGACGCCACGATCGCGGTCACGATCAGCTCGGAGGCCACCAACTGGCCGAGGGTGAGCTGGCCGACGATGACCAGACCGCCGCCGAGCGCGAGCAGCGCGCTACTGGCCAACACCTGAAGCCCGAGGGCGCCGGCGAGCTGCCGGAACACGATGCGGTAGTGATCTTTCCTCGCGTGGAGATAGGTACGCGACAGGTCGTCGGCGCGTTCGAGTGCGAGGCGCTCGGCCCAGGACGTGCGGAACTCGGTCGTATGACGCGCAACTTCCTGAAGCCAGCCGATGACGGCGTATTTCGATTTGGATTCGATGATAGCGGAATTGACTGCGCCCCGTCCGAAGATCCAGACGATGACCGAGATGCCGAGCAGCAGGACGACGCCGAATGCCAGCATCAATGGGTGGTAGAAGCCAAGCACGATGAGGCCGATGACCGCCTGCAGGACCAGGGCTGTCCCGTCGAGCAGGAGCGACGCACCGACCTTTTGCACCGTCATGACGTCGAAGAAGCGGTTCACCAGCTCCGGTCCGTGACGGCCGTCGAAGGCGGCCAGTTGCACTCGCGGCAATCGCCGGGCGATATCGCTCGCGACCCGGACGAAGACCCGGCGTTGCAAGATCTCGACGACGTAGGCCTCGATCGCGCTGAGAACGGCTGAGAAGCTGAGCACCGCGAACAGCAGGAGGGCGAGGACGACGACCGGCTGGAGCAAACCGCCCAGCGCCACGCTGTTGACCAGCTGCTGCACCGCGATCGGGATGGCCAAGGTCAACGCGCCGACGATGACCGCAAACATCACTACGGACCACAGGTCGCTGCGATCCGGCTGGATCAGTTGGATCAGTCTTCGCAGCGGTGGTGTTGCCGGTCCGTGCTTCGCCGGCGCGACCGTTGGCAGTGTGGGATCGCAGACCAGCCAGGGAATCCGGGTATGCCGATCGGCTTCCACCCGCTCGGCGAGATCGTCGATGCTCGTCCAAGCATCTTTGGCGTGGCCGACCAGGTCGGCCTGGAGAACTTTGCCCCATCGCCGGTCGAGTAGCATCGTCCAGCCGCTCGGATTCGCGTCACTGCGCCGGTAGGTCACCACCGGCATGTCCGGGCGCAGGGTTCCGGCAACCTCGGCGGGCGACAACCAGACGCCGCGCGCATCGAAACCGATCTGGCTCGCGGCGGCGCTCAGTCGGTCCTGCCAGGAAGCCTCGAGGTCGGGGTCCGGGTGGTCGGCTCCACGCCGCAATGCAGCGGCCGACCGCTCCGGCCCAGGCCTGCTGGAGCTGCTCTCGGCAAGGCGCTCGAGCAGCACCGAGTAGGGGTCGAGCGGTGCACCGGACTCGGCGTCGTACGCGCTCGCACTGACGTCGCTATCGGGCGGCTGGGTCATGAGCTCGGTCGGCCCCACGAGGGGCGCGTGGCTTGGTCGGTCGTAGGTTCAAGGGTCGTCTCCAGCCGGTCGCAGGGACCGTCTCTGAGTGCTCGTGGGCGAGATCGTCAATCAGGAGATTGGTTTCACGAATTATTTTACATGAATTTATTGTCGCTAGTACACGTACGTTCCCGGAAGGTCAAGCGTCGACCTGAGTAGCGGCGAAACGATCGGCCGTCGTCAACATGGTAAGTGCTCACGGTCCGGATTGGGAGCGATGCATAGGATGAGCGTCCCCACGGCGCAGCTCTGTCATGTTCCCGGGCCTGGAGTTGGCGGTCGGGGCGGTCGGTTCGGATGGCTCCACCCGCTGAGATCGCTCAGCCTCTCGCGAGGTCGTATTTTTTGGATTTTTGGGGTATATTCTTGCCGCTTCAGCGGACTCGCACAAGGTTCGCCAACGGAATCGGGACTGACTGTTAAATGGGCAGTGCCCGATCTTTGGGCGATGGGAGGGGTGGATGACGGGCTGATTCGCCGGGGATTTTTCCGGAATTCGTCTCATCCCGGCGATGGCACCTGCTTTGCTCAAGGAAGGCGGGAGGAATCGGGATGGGCCGGTTTCAATCTGTGCAAATGGTTCAAAGGAGGAGGTATCGATGAGAAAGATGGCCGCAACCCGATGCGTGTTGGCCTTCGGCTTCTTGGTGTTGGGGATGCAAGCCCAGGCGGAAACGCTCGAAGAGCGTGTTGCCGCTCTCGAGGCGGAGCTCGCCGCGAGCAAGGCGAACACGGAGAGCGTGATCGGAGTGGATTTCCACGCTCTCGTGTCCACGACCTACAACTATTCGTTCAACCGTCCCTCGTCGAGTGAAGACATCGGGATGAGGATCTACAATACCAATCAGAACCAGATCGA